>CAYNEH010000049.1:0-10534 GCA_964396195.1 uncultured Oscillospiraceae bacterium | reverse complement strand
TGCAAACCTTTTTGCGCATAAATCTTGACAGTACCTACGAAAAAACAGCGCCGCGAAGGGAGCTTTCTGCCTCTTCGCGGCGAAAAACGGTCACGGGATAAACTTTTCGAAAATTGACAGGCAGCCGTCTTCCTCGCACTCGGCCATGGCCTCCGGCGTGCGGATGGTCCAGCTCACCTCCCGGACGCCCCAGAACTTCCGGGCCAGCCGCAGGGCCGGGGTGTGCCGGTGCAGGTGGTTGTAGGCGATGAAGTCGGGCACGGTGAGGAAGGAGGACAGCAGATTGGTCATGGCGAAGTCTGCCAGCACGCCCAGTCCTGTGTGGTCATCCTTGAGGAAGTTCTGGCTGAGCTGGCCCCGGCAGATGCCCGGCCGGTATTGCCGCAGCCACCGGATGGCCAGCGGGTGGAAGGACTCGATGCAGTAATTCACCCGATATTTGTCCAGCATTTCGCAGGTTGTCCGGGCAAGCTCGGCGGCGTTGCTCTCAACCTTCAGCTCCACGATGAGAGGCGTTTTCCCTTCGAACAGGGGGAGAACCTCCTCGAGAAAGGGAATCTTCTCGTCCGTTCCCTCCAGCCGGTACTGTTCCAGTTCCTCTGCCGTCAGCTCCGATGCCTTCACGTCTGCCCCCGCCGTGCGCAGCAGGGAATCGTCGTGGATGACGGCCAGACGGCCGTCCTTCGTCAGGTGGACGTCCAGCTCCGCGCCGAAGCCGTGGTCCACCGCCCGGCGGAACGCGGCCATAGAGTTTTCCGGGATGCCGTTTTCCTTGTCGTGGAGCCCCCGGTGGGCGTAGCGGTATTTTTCCAGCACTGCCCATGCGGCGTGACCCCTCCGGCACCGGAGGGCCAGTATCCAGAGAATGAACAGAAGAACGGCGAGTCCGAGGACGACGCCGAGGGTGATGTAAAGTGCAGTCATGGTATAAGCCTCGCAGTAAAATGAAATTTATGTTGGATGAACCTGTCAGTCGTCCATATCCTCGAAGGCCTCAAGGCCCTTTTTCGCCACGGCCTTGCTGTCGCCGTGCTTCACAAAGCACATAGTGACGAAGGACATGGCCACGAAGAAGGCGGCGTAGGGGAAGAGCACCTTGTAGCTGATGTGCTTCATCAGCGTGCCCGCCAGCACGGGGGTAATGACCTGCGCCAGCATGGACGCGGTGTAGTAGTAGCCGGTAAACTTGCCCACGTCGGAGCCGCGGCACATCTCCACCACCATGGGCAGGGAGTTGACGTTGATGGCGGCCCACGCAAGGCCAACCAGCGCGAACACCACGAACATCACGGCGTTGAGGGAGGAGAACGCGGTGGTCAGCACGAAGCCCAGCAGGAAGCACACCGCCAGCAGCACCACGCCGGCCATAATGGTCTTTTTCCGGCCCGCTTTGGAGGCGATGACGCCGATGGGAATGTAGGACACGATGGCGCCCGCCGTGGCCACCAGCAGGCAGGTGGACGCGCCGCCCAGCCCCTCGCCCATGACCTGACTGACATAGGTGGTGAACCATGTGGTGACGCCGTTGTAGCCGATAAACCACAGGGCGATGGACGCCAGCAGGAAACCGAGGCTCCGCTTGACGGGGGCGGGAAGCACCTCGTGACCGGAGCCGTCATCCTCCGCCAGATTCCACTCCGGGTGCTCCTTTTCCAGCGCCTGATTTTCCGCCGCCAGCTTCGGCTCCCGGATGGTGAGCAGCAGCACCACAATGGCAATCACCATGATGCCGGACACCACGAGGAACAGCGGCTGGTAGTTGACGTGGGCCAGGTCCTTCACCTTCGCGGTGGGGTAGAGGACGGCGGCCACGCCCAGATAGATGATGCCGCCCAGCGCGCCCATGAGGTTGATGATGGCGTTGCCCTTGGAGCGCAGGGGCTTGGGAGTCACGTCGGGCATGAGGGCCACGGCGGGGGAGCGGTAGGTGCCCATGGCGATGAGCAGCAGGCCCAGCACCACCACGAAGGACACGAACTTAAAGGGTGCGGCCTCGGCAGCGTAGCTGTTGTCCAGCATGGGCAGAATATTCATGAGGATTACTGCCGCGGCCGTGCCGCAGAGGACGAAGGGAGTCCGGCGACCCAGCCTGGAGTGGGTCCGGTCGGACAGACCGCCGAAAAAGGGCAGCAGGAACAGGGCGAGAATGTTGTCGATGGCCATGACCGCGCCGGTGAGCGACTCGTCCATGCCGAAGGTCTCCCGCAGGATCAGGGGAATCACATTGTCGTACATCTGCCAGAAGGCGCAGATGGACAGAAAGGCCAGACCGACCAGAATGGTGCGCTTGTTGTTGAGTTTCATACGGTTCCCTCTCTCTTTTTGCCCGTCGGAAAAGGCGGAGCTTTTTCCGTGGAGCTTATTTCTTTCATCTGTTGGTGATGTGGGACTTTTGAATGTGAAATTTTATGTCCGCAGCGCCGCGTGGAGGGCGGAGATATCATCGAACACATAGGTGGGCCTGACCTCGCTGGCCTCCAGATCGGCCAGCGTGCCCTCGCCGGACAGGACAAAAGCCGTGTCAATGCCCGCGTTGACGCCGCAGGCGATGTCGGTATACAGCCGGTCGCCCACCAGCATGGTCTGCTCCTTCGGGTATCCCCATTTTTCCATAGCCAGCAGAGCCATGGCGGGCTGGGGTTTGCCGATGACCCGGGGCCGCCGACCGGTGGCCCGGTACAGCATCTCGCACACGCTGCCGCAGTCGGGGACGGAGCCGTACCATGTGGGGCATACCCAGTCCGGGTTGGTGGCGATGAAGTCCACACCCCGATTGAGCAGGATGCAGGCGTCCTCCAGCTTCTGAAACGTCAGCTCCGTGTCAAAGCCGATGAGCAGGCAGTCCACCTCATCGCAGAGCCGGTCGGTGACGCTGATGCCGCCGTCGGTGAGCTGCTGCCGGAATGCGGCGGTGCCGAAGGCGTAGCACAGCCGGTAGGGCGGGCGGTGCTTCAGGTCTTCAACGAGGGCGCTGGTGGAGGTGAGGAAGTCGTCCGGCTCCGCCGGGATCCCCAGCCGAGCCAGCTTTTCGATGTACGTCTCCACCGAGCGGGAGGAGTTGTTGGTGAGAAAGAGGTATTTGCCGCCCGTCTCCCGGACGTAATCCAGAAAGGGCAGTGTGCCGGGGAACAGAGACTCATCCAGATAGATGGTGCCGTCCATGTCCAGCAGGAAAAATCGTTTTTGAGAAAGCTCCGCCATATTGGGCCTCCGAAATGCAGTCTGAGAACATTATAGCGGATACCGTAGGAAATTGCACCCCCGAATTGCAAAACAGCGTAAAATTCCGGTCATTTTTCCCTTCCGCTGCCGTTGGGGATGCCCTGGACCCGGAAGGACGGCCGGACAGACCGCCGACGGCCTGCCATGTGGGAAACCGGCGGGACAGATTGGGCGCGGCGGCCTGAAAAATAAAAAATCATTCGCCGCCCGGAGGGGCAAAGGGCGAAAAATAGGAAAGTTGACCCTTTACAACCGGCGAAATATCCTATACAATATTAGTCAGTTAATTGAAACTGCTGTTCAATGCTGTTTTTTGGAGGTACGCAATTATGGAACTGAAGAATTTTGACCAGCTCGTCTCCACCGTCAAGGGCATGGATGCCAAGCGCGTGGTGGCCGTTGCCGCCGCTGCCGATGCCCACGTCATCGAGTCCGTGCTGGAGGCCAAGAACGAGGGCATCGCGCAGCCCATTCTGGTGGGTGACGCCGGCGAGATCAAGAAGGTCATGGGCACCATGGGCCTGAATCCCTCTGATTTCGACATCGTGGACGCGCCGGGCACCCCGGCTGACGCCGCTGTCAAGGCTGTTGAGGTCATCAAGGCCGGCGACGCCAACTTCCTGATGAAGGGCATGATCGAGACCACCGATCTGCTCCGCCCCGTTGTGAAGAAGGAGAATAATCTCCGCACCGGCCGCACCATGAGCCACCTGTCCTTCAATAAGTTCGACGCCTATCACAAGGTCATCGTCAACACCGACGGCGGCATGTGCCCCTATCCCGATCTCCAGAAGAAGAAGGAGATCCTGATCAATGCCGTCGAGACCTTCCGTACTCTGGGCTACGAGCTGCCCAAGGTCGCCGTGCTGTGCTGCAAGGAGTCCGTGGATCAGAAGATGCCTGAGACGCTGGACGCCCGCGCTCTGCGCGACGCCTGCGAGGCCGGCGAGTTCGGCAAGTGCTTCGTGGAGGGCCCCGTGTCCTACGACATCGCCATGAGCAAGGAAATTGCCGCCGAGAAGAAGTTCAACTGCCCCTACTGCGAGGACTTCGACATTCTGCTCCAGCCCAACATCCACGCCGGCAACATCATGGGCAAGTGCTGGACCGTGTCCTGCCACTCCACTATGGCCGGTATCGTCGTGGGCGCCAAGGTGCCCATCGTGCTGACCAGCCGCGGCTCCTCCCCCAACGAGAAGTTCCTGTCCATCGCTCTGGCCGGCATGGTCGCCGCCCTGAGCAAGTAAGGAATTTCAGCATTGCAATAACAAAAAAGCGCTGCCGTATCTACGGCAGCGCTTTTGCGTGTATCCAAAAAACCTCGCAGACTTTCGCCGCCGCAGCGGCATGACCGCTGAGGTCAGAATGAGAATATTTTCGCCATCCTATACACTTTTTGCCGCAAATGTGATATGTTATACGGATAAGAGCTTTTGCCTTTGAGGGGAGGAAATGCCGATATGACCACTGTGACCCGTGCGGCCTGCCGGGGCTGTCACGGCGGGTGCATGTACCTGCTGACGGTGGAGGACGGACGGCTGGTGAAGGCTGTCCCCGACCCAGACGGCCCGCTGAACCACGGCCACGCCTGCGTCAAGGGCTTGTCCATCATCGAGCAGGTCTACCATCCTGACCGTCTCACCGTCCCCCTGCGCCGGACGGGCGAACGGGGCGGCGGAAAGTGGGAAAAGATTTCCTGGGATGAGGCGCTGGATGACATCGCTGAAAAAATGGGCGCACTCCGGGCAGACTATGGCCCGGAGTCCCTCGCCATCATCTCGGGCACCGGGCGGCACCACCTGTCTCAGTTCTGGCGGTTCGGCAACGTGCTGGAGACCCCCAACGCTACCTCTTCCGGGGCGCTCATCTGCCTTGGCCCCCGGAAAAACGCCGGGGATCTGACGGCGGGCCATTTCGCCGGCGTGGACTATTACGGGGATGTGAAGCCCGCGGGCATTCTGGTCTGGGGAGCCAATCCGGCCATCAGCGGCGCGGACGGTGAGCTCCAATGGCACATCAAGGACGCGGCCAAGGCCGGTACGCCCCTTATCGTGGTGGATCCCCAGCCCACGGAGCTTGCCCGCAAGGCGAAAATCTGGCTCCGGGTGCGGCCCGGGACGGACGGGGCGCTGGCTCTGTCCATTCTGAACGTCATTTTTGAAGAGGATCTTTACGACCACGATTTCTGTGAAAACTGGTGCCACGGCTTTCCGGAGCTTGCGGAGCGCTGCCGCCAATGGCCGCCGGAGCGGGCGGAGCAGATTACGTGGGTGGCGGCGGAGGACATCCGCCGGGCCGCCCGGCTCATCGCATCCATCAAGCCCCTGTCCATGGAGTGGGGCTGTGCCATCGAGCAGTCCACAAATTCCTTCCAGACCTGTCGGGCCATCTTTATGATCCCGGCTGTCACGGGGAATTATGACGTGCCCGGCGGCTTTGTGGAGTCCAAGGAGATCGCCCCGACAGAGGATCCGCTTTTCGGCCGTCTGCCGCCGGAAAACGCGGCAAAGGGTCTGTTCGGCGGCTATCCCATGAATGACGGCCGCATGTCGCCCAAATTATTCGCTCACCCGTGGCTGGTTCTGGACGCCATGAAAACGGGAAAGCCCTACAAGATCCGCGGCCTGTTTTCCAACGCCAACAATACCCTCATCTCCGTGCCGGACAGCCGCCATACCTACGAATGCCTCAAATGCCTTGATTATTTCGTCTACATGGACTTTTTCATGACGCCCACCGCCCAGCTGGCGGACATTGTCCTGCCGGCGGCCCTGTGGCCGGAGGTGGACTCTCTGTTCTGCATGCCGGAATTTGGCGATCAGGCCATGCTGGCCATGCGGAAGGTCATTCAGGTGGGGGAGTGCCGGTCGGATCAGGACTTCATGCGCCAGCTCTGCGCCCGCATGGGTTTGGATTACGGCGCGGACAGTCAGGAGGAGCTGCTGAATCGCTCACTGGCCGAAATGGGCCGCCGCCGTCCCGAATATGCGGGACTGACATGGGATCAATTCAAGGACATGGGCTATCTGGTGCCGGAGCGGACGTACCTGAACTATAAAAAGCGTGGGCATTTCGACACACCCACCGGGAAATTCGAGCTGTGGTCCACCATTACGGAAAAGGCCGGGGGCGACCCCCTGCCCGACTGGACGGAGGTGCCGGAAAGCCCGGTGAGCCGCCCGGATCTGGCGGAGCGCTATCCCCTCGTCCTCACCACCGGCAGCCGGATTCAGCAGTATTTTATTTCCAACAACCGGCAGGTGAAGAGCCTGCGCCGCCGGGCGCCGTTCCCCATCGTCACCATGCACCCGGACACCGCCGCCGCGCTGGGCATCAGCGAGGGCGAGTGGGTGTGGATTGAGAACCAGCGGGGACGGGTGACCCAGAAGGCTCATCTGGAGCCGAAGCTGGATCCCCGTGTGGTGAACGCCCAGATGGGCTGGTGGTACCCGGAGGCGGACGCCCCGGGGTATGACTGGGATGTATCCAACATCAACATCCTCACCGCCGGAGCGCCCCCCTGCGACGGAGTGAACGGGGCCTATCAGCTTCGTGCGCTGCTGTGCCGGGTGTATCCCAACCCGGAGGGGCGGGCCATCGAGGAGCGGTACGCGGCGTGGATGGACGAAAAATCTGAACACTGACAGGAGCATAGCAATGGCCCTTTCGAACAACAAAAAGCAGAGACTGCCCGTATTGTGGCACCTGACGTGGCCCGCCATCATCGAGCAGCTGCTGGGCATGACGGTGTCCTTTGCCGACACCGCCATGGTGGGAGTCCTGGGCTCCGAATCCACGGCGGCGGTGTCGGTGGTGTCATCGTCCATCTGGATGATCGGCGGTATTCTGGCCGGCATCGGCGTGGGCTATTCCGTGCAGGTGGCCAACGCCGTCGGGGCGGAGGACGACAAAAAGGCCCGGCTGGTCATCCGCCAGAGCGCCCTTGCGGTAGTGGTGGTGGGTCTGCTGTCGCTGGCGCTGATGGAGATTCTCGCCCCCTTCCTGCCCCGGTGGCTGGGGGCGGAGCCGGAGGTCTACCCGCTGGCGGTGAGCTACCTGCGGTTCTATTGCCTTGGAATGCCCTTCTCCGCGGCACTTTCGGTGCTGTCCGCCATCCTGCGCTGCACCGGCGACACGAAAACGCCGCTGTTTCTGAATGGCCTTGCCAACGTGCTGAACATCGTGCTGAACTTCTTCTTCATCTACCCAAGCCGGAGCTGGCATGGCCTGTTTATCCCCGGCGCGGGTCTCGGCGTGGCGGGAGCAGCGGCGGCCAGCGCCGCGTCGCTGGCGCTGGCGGGCGTGCTTGTCACCCGGACGGTATTCTTCAACCGGAATCGGCCTGTCTCCTTCAGCCGGGAGGAGGGCTATCGCCCCGACGGCGGGGTCATCCGCACCGCCGCCCTGCTGGGTCTGCCCTACATCGGCGAGCGGGTGACCATCAACTTGGGGCAGATTCTCATGACCTCGCTGGTGGCCCACGTGGGCACGGTGGCGCTGGCCGCCAACCACATCGCCACCACGGCGGAGGGCATGTGCTATCTGCCCGCTTACGGCGTGTCCTTCGCCGCCACCGCGCTGGTGGGGCAGGCGGTTGGAGCCCGCAGCCGGGAGGATGCCCGCGCCTACGGCCGCCTGTCCGGCCTCATGGGCTTCACCATGTGCCTTGGCACGGGGACGCTGCTGTTCCTGCTGGCGTTCCCCATTGCCCGCATTTTCACGCCGGATGCCGCCGTCATTGCCGAGACGGCCAAGGTGCTGCGTATCGTGGCATTTTCCGAGCCGTTCTTTGCCCTGTCCATCGTGCTGTCCGGTGCCCTCCGGGGTGCGCGGGATGTGCGCTTTCCCATGGGGGTGGCGCTGGGCTGTATGTGGGGCATCCGGGCCACGCTGGCCCCGCTGCTCATCTACGTGTTCCGCTGGGGGCTGGAGGCCGTGTGGTTTGCCATGGCGCTGGACCTCACCGCCCGGGGCATCCTGTGCGTCCTGCGCTGGCACAGCGGAAGGTGGGAGCGCACCGCAGGCCTTGCCCAGACTGCGGAAAACTGAGAAAAAATATAAAAAGCAGGCCGCTTCTGTTGGAAACGGCCTGCTTTTTTGCTGCTTTTTTGCTGCTTTTTCAGCGCTTTTTCGCCGGATCTGAGCGGGCTGCCCTCAGATCTGGACGGCGGTGACGTAGGCGCTGCGGTTGGTGGTCTGGATGGTGCCGGGCTTCTTGCAGTCGCCCACGAAGTAGAACCGGGGGGCGGTGCCGTAGAAGGACAGGGCCTCGTCGCTCTTGGCGCGCATGCCCACGGACAGCACCACGGAATCGGCGGCCAGCTTGTGCTCCGCGCCGTCCTTGTCGGTGTAGGTGACGAAGCCGTCGCCGATCTCCTTGGCGCTGGCGTTGAGCACGTAGTGGAAGGAGGGAATGGCCTCCCACGCGGCCTGGAACATGGAGCGGTAGTGCATGAAGGTGGTGTCGGCGGCCAGCTCGTCCCGCATCTCAACCACGGTGACCTCACGGCCGTTCTGGGCAAGGAACATGCCGGTCTCCACGCCCACCTCGCCGCCGCCGATGACGACGACGTTCTTGCCGATCTTCTCGGAGTTCATGATGGCCTCGGTGGCGACGCACACGTTGGCCCGGTCCGCGCCGGGGATGGCGGGAATGACGGGCTGGGCGCCCACGGCGGCGATGACCACGTCGTAGCGGTCAGCCACCATCTCGGGGGTTGCCTTGGTGTTGAGCACCACGTGGATGCCGTGCTTGTGGACCTGCGCGATGAGGTAGTCCTTGTACTCCTTCAGGGTCCACTTGAAGGGGACGTAGTCGGCGTGACGGATGGCGCCGCCCAGCTCGGCCTCCGCCTCGTAAATGGTGACCTTGTGGCCGCGCTCGGTGAGGAACAGGGCGGTGCGCATGCCGCCGGGGCCGCCGCCGATGACGGCCACGGTCTTGCTGCCCTCGATGGGGGCGGGAAGATAGCGGTCCACTTCCTCAAAGCCGAAGTGGGGGTTGACGGAGCAGACGGTGGTCATGATGTCGTGCTTG
Organism: uncultured Oscillospiraceae bacterium; assembly: GCA_964396195.1. Lineage (GTDB taxonomy): Bacteria > Bacillota > Clostridia > Oscillospirales > Oscillospiraceae > Enterenecus. The sequence continues at coordinate 1,275 of CAYNEH010000049.1, read as the reverse complement.
CCGCGGCCGTGGCACTTGTTGCACCGCAGGCAGGGCACCAGATCGTCCTTGCGGCCCTCCAGCACCAGTTCGCCGTAGTTGGGGTTGGAGATCCACGCACGGGCCATGGCCACCAGATCCAGCTTGCCCTCGGCGATGGCGCGGTCGGCGTCCTCGGGGTCGAAGAAGCCGCCCACGTTGGACACCGCCATGTCCAGCCCGGCCTTCTTGATCTCGGCGGCCAGATCGAGGAACGGGGTCTTGCGCAGCTCGAAGGGGATGGGGTGGTTGGGGTCGGCGTCGGCGGAGCGGACCTGCACGATGTCCACGTACTTTTCGGCCAGACGCAGGAAGCGGATGCCCTCCTCCATGCCGTAGCCGCCCTCGGGCTCCACGGCGGAGAACTGAATCTCGATGAGCATGTCGTTTCCGGCGGCCTTCTTGACCTCCTCCAGCATCATCAGGGGGAACTTCACCCGGTTCTCGAAGGGACCGCCGAATTCGTCGGTGCGCTTGTTGGAAAGGGGGGAGAGCAGCTGGCCGGGGAGCTGGGCGCGGTAGCTCATGTGGATGGTGACGGCGTCAAAGCCCAGCCGTTTGTAGAAGGCGGTCTTCTGGCCGTAACTCTTGGCGATCTTCACCAGATCTTCGGCGGACACCTCGTCGCCGCAGGCCTGCATGATCATGGAGGTGGCGCCGAGACTCATGTCGATGGGGGGATTGGCGTCGATGATTTCCACCTCGCCGTTTTCGTTCTCATAGCGGAACTTCTTGTTGGCGGAGAACAGGGAGCCGCTGATGAGGGAGTTCTGATGGTGCAGGGCATCGATGAACTCCACCATGTAGTTCTGGCAGCGGGCGTCCCGCAGGTCGAAGTTGGGGAAGTGGGACATATCCAGCGTGTCGGGGAACTGGGGGGCGTCAACGGAATCTTCAAAGCCGGCGAAGGTGATGAAGGCCGCGCCGTTGCGGGCCCGGCCGATGAAGTGGGCCATGGTGGCGTCGGCGGGGTAGTTCTCCGGGCCCTGAGAGAAGTGAGGCAGGGAGTTGGAGGACTGCATCCGGTTTTTCAGGATGAATTTTCCGATCTTCAGCGGGGACAAAAGATGGGAGTAGGTGGGCATCATGGGACAGGACTCCTTCCAAAGCATGTTCTGTGTGTTAAATCGGTATATTATAGGATATTTGAAAAAGAATGTCAAATTGCCGTGGAAAAAGACGGGAAAAGGCAGAAAGTAAAGGAAACCGGGGCGCAGGAAGGGACAGAAATTTCCCGGACGGCGTATGGCCGCCCGG
>CAYNEH010000048.1:0-10545 GCA_964396195.1 uncultured Oscillospiraceae bacterium | reverse complement strand
CCGTCTTTTCTGATTCTGATCGATACTGTACCCGTGCAAGTGCATTTATCAATAAGATGTTTTCCGACACACTAAAGGCGGACTGCCGAAGCAGTCCGCCTTTTTTCGTCACAGCAGCGGTGCGAAGGCTCGCAGCAAATCCCGGAACAGCCGCCGGGGCAGCGGAACGCGGGCACAGTCGTCCGGCGTGACCTCTAAGCACATCTCCTGCGTTTCCAGAATGTCCGCGCGGATGTCCGCCACCGTGGGCGTCCCGTACAGCAGCACGCCGTTTTCAAAGTGCAGGAACATACTGCGGTAGTCCAGATTCACCGTGCCCACCGTGGCATAGAAATCATCGACTACAAACAGCTTGCTGTGGATGAAGCCGGGGGTGTACTCGTAGATTTTCACCCCGGCAGACAGCAGTTCCTCGTAATAGGAGCGCGTCACCTCGAACACCGTCTTTTTATCCGGAATATGGGGCGTGATGATGCGCACATCCACCCCGGACTTGGCTGCAGTGGTCAGCGCCACCGTCACCGCATAGTCGATGACCAGATAGGGCGTGGTGATATAGACATAATGCTTAGCCCGGTTGATGAGGTTCAGATACACCGTCTGACCCACCGCCTCGTCGTCCCACGGGCAGTCGTGATAGGGCTGCACATAGCCCACTGCCCCGGCTGGGGCAGGGGCGGGGCGGTACCGCTGAAGCTGTTCCTCTTCTTCCTGCGTGAAGTCCCACATGGACAGGAAAGAAATGGTCATGGACCACACTGCGTCCCCTTCCAGCCGGATGGCGGAGTCCTTCCAGTGGCCGAAACGGGGCTTGATGTTGATATACTCATCCGCCATGTTGATACCGCCGGTAAAGGCCACCTCGCCGTCCACAATCATGTACTTCCGGTGGTCTCTGTTGTTCTGCCGCAGGGACAGGACGGGCACCATCCGATTGAATACCCGGCATTGGATGCCCAGCTTTTCCAGCCGGGCCGGATAGTCCGCCGGGAGGGTGAAAATAGAGCCAACGTCATCGTAAATGACCCGAACCTTCACCCCTTCCTTCACCTTTTCCTCCAGAATGCGGAGGATGGAGTTCCAGAGCTTGCCCTCTTCAATGATGAAATACTCAATAAAAATATACTGCTTCGCCCTGCGGACGGCGTCTAACAGGTCCTCGTAGCAGACGTCCCCCACCGGGTAGAATTTTGTCCGGGTATTGCCGTACACCGGGCAGCTTGACGACTGCTCCAGATAGTGAGCCATCCGCCCGGCATCCTCGCCGGCCAGCTGGGCCAGCGTGTCCGCGCGGCCGCAGTCCGGGTCGAGATTCTGGCTGACCTTGTGTTTCATGGCACGGAGCCGCCGCTGGTTGTACCGGGACAGCCTGTTGCCGCCCAGAAACAGGTAGGCCACCGCGCCGAAGGGCATGAGCAGCATAACGATGATGATCCAGCCGACCTTGTACCCCGGGTTGCTCCGGTTGCCCGCAATCCATAGTACCACCAGCGCCGACAGCAGCGCCATCGCACCGTTGAGGGGCTGAAAATATGAGCTGCTGCGCATGAATGAAAAGGCCGCACAATAAAAGGCCAGCTGCAGCACGATAAACACGGAGATGATAGCCAGCCGATGGAACATCAGCTTGCCCAACCGGGTGAGCATCTTCGCCAGCACACTTAAAAGTTTGGTCATGTCTCTTCCTTTTCCGTTGATTCTCGTTGATAACTGCGGCGGTTCAGCTGTCCTTCACCACCACGTTTTTCGCCCCCAGCTGCTCCGTCAGCTCGTCAAGAAGCGCGCTGTGGTGCAGGCACTGAGCGCGAAACTTCTTTCCGCTGTCCGTCAGATAGATGACGGCGGGCTGTTCGCCGGGGAACATATTGAACAGCCGCTTCAGCCATGCAAAATATGCGCCGCCATAGGGGAGCCTGACCCACAGCGTCCGATGATCCGACGCCGCAGCCGCAGACGTCTCGCCGCCCGTCACCAGCGGCAGCACCCGGTCCACCATAATCTGGGGCTCCTTTTCGTCCCGGACGGAGATTTTCCCCTGCACGAGTACCGGTGTATTGGCCTTGAGATAGGCACCGCTGTCCGCCAGCACCCGGGAGAAGCACAGCAGCTCCATGGCGGCGGTGTCATCCTCCAGCGTCACGTAGGCCATAAGGGAGTTGTTCTTGGTGGTCTTGGTCTTGACGGACGAGATGATGCCCGCCACCGTCACCCGCTGGCCGTCGCTGTACTGCTGAGGGCCGGTCTCATTCTTAAAGTCGCCGGTGATGGAACCCAGCGTGACGGCGTGGTACTTGCGGGCCTCCTTCCGGTATTCATCCATGGGATGGCCGGTGAGGTAAAGGCCCGTGGTCTCCTTCTCCATCTGCATCAGCTCTCTGGCGGAGCACTCCGGGATGTCCGGCAGCTCCATCGCCGGGACGGACGCCGTCTCTCCCCCGCCGCCAAAGAGGTCGTACTGCCCCTCCAGATTCCGGCGGCGATCCCGGGCAATGGCATCCACCACCTGCTCGTACACCGCCAGCAGCTGGGACCGATGATAGCCCATGCTGTCGAAAGAGCCGGAGCGGATCAGGCTGTCCAGCACCCGTTTGTTCAGATCGCAGTCGTACATCCGGCTGCAAAACTCCGGGAATGATGCAAATCGTCCGCCCTTTTCACGCTCTTCGAGTACAGCGTTCATAAAGCCCCGACCCACGCCCTTGAGGGCCGCGAGACCAAACCGGATATCCTGCCCGGACACGGTGAAGGTGGCGTCGGATTCGTTGATGTCCGGCGGCAGAAGGTTGATGCCGTTTTCCCGGCACTCAGCGATATACTCGGCAACCTTGTCCTGCGAATCCAGCACGGAGGTCAGCAGGGCGGCCATGTACTCCCGGACGTGATGATACTTGAACCACGCCGTCTGATAGGCCACGATGGCATAGCTCACGGCATGGGCCTTGTTAAAGGCATAATTTGCGAAGTCGTAGATTTCGCTGTAGATGGACTGGGCCACCTCCTCTGACACGCCGTTGGCAAGGCAGCCGCAGATATTCCGGGCCGGGTCTCCCTTTACGAAGGCCTCCCGTTCCCGCTCGATGTCCTTGACCTTTTTCTTGGACATGGCGCGGCGCACCATGTCGGCCTGTCCAAGCGAGTAGCCCGCCAGCTTGCGGAATATCTCGATGACCTGCTCCTGATAGACGATGCAGCCGTAGGTGATGGACAGGATCGGCTCCAGCAGCGGGTGCTTATACACCACCAGCTTGGGGTCGTGCTTGCAGGCGATGAACCGGGGGATGGAATCCATGGGTCCCGGCCGATACAGGGCGATGATAGCGGTGATGTCCTCGATGTTCTGCGGCTTGAGACTCACGCACACACCGGTCATGCCGGCAGATTCCATCTGAAACACGCCGGAGGTGTGCCCGTCGGCCAACATTTTGAATACCTCCGGATCGTTATCCGGAATGTCGGACAGGCTGAAATCCGGCTGGGTCTGCCGCACCATTTTCACCGCATCGTCCAGAATGGTCAGGTTGCGCAAACCAAGAAAGTCCATTTTCAGCAGACCCAGCTCTTCCAGCGTCACCATGGTGTACTGGGTAACCACCAGATCGTCATTGGTGGCCAGCGGGACATACTCGTGGACAGGTTTTTTCGTGATGACCACGCCGGCGGCGTGGGTGGAGGCGTTGCGGGGCATGCCCTCCAGCTTCCGGGCCAGATCCACCAGCCGCTTCACCCGCTCATCGCCGTTATATAGATCAGCAAAGCCCTTGGACAGGGTCAGCGCCTTGTCCAGCGTCATGTCCAGCGAGAAGGGCACCTGCTTTGCGATGTTGTCCACTTCAGCGTAGGGCATGTTCAGCACTCGCCCCACGTCCCGTATGGCCGCCTTGGCCTTCATGGTACCGAAGGTGACGATCTGTGCTACGTGATCCTCACCGTACTTCCGGGCCACGTAATCGATGACCTCCTGACGGCGGCGGATACAGAAGTCGATGTCGATATCCGGCATGGTGACCCGCTCGGGGTTCAGGAACCGCTCGAAGTACAGGGAGTACTTCATGGGTTCGATCTCGGTGATATAAAGGCAGTAGGCCACCATGGAGCCCGCCGCAGAACCGCGGCCCGGGCCAACGGGAATCCCCTGGCTTTTGGCGTAGCCGATGAAATCGGACACAATGAGGAAGTAGTCCACAAAGCCCATCTGCCGGATGACGCCCATCTCCATACGCAGGCGCTCCCGGTACTCCTCGCCCGCCCCGGGATAGCGCTGCTCAAAGCCGCGCCAGCACAGCTTTTCAAAATAGGCATCGCCGTCCGTCTCCCCCTCCGGCAGCTTAAACTCCGGCAGGTGGTGGACGCCGAACTGGAAGTCCACGTTGCACATCTCCGCGATTTTCGCGGTGTTGTCGGCGGCCTCCGGGTAGTTTGGGAACAGCGCGCGCATCTCGTCCTCGCTCTTGACGTAGAACTCGCTGGTCTCGAACTTCATGCGGTTCTCGTCCTCCATGAGCTTGCCCATCTGGATGCACATCAGGGCGTCCTGAAGCTCCGCGTCCTCCCGGGTGAGGTAGTGGGCATCGTTGGTGACCACCAGCGGGATGCCCGTCTCCTCATGGATGCGCAGAATGCCGGCTGCCACCTTTTTCTGCTCAGGCAGGCCGTGATCCTGAAGCTCCAGGTAATAGCTGTCCTCTCCGAACAGTTCCCGCATTTCCAGCGCGTGGGCCTTGGCGCCCTCGTAGTCGCCATTGCGCAGACGGCGGGGAATCTCTCCGGCCAGGCAGGCGGACAGGGCGATGAGACCTTCGCTGTGGGCACGGAGCAGCTCCATATCGATGCGGGGCTTGATGTAAAAGCCCTCCACGAAGCCCATGGACACCATGTAGCTCAGGTTGCGGTAGCCCGTCTCGTTCTTGCACAGCAGCACCAGATGGCGGGACTCCGCGTCCAACTCGTGGACCCGGTCCGTCCGGCCCCGCTGGGCCACATACACCTCGCAGCCGATGATGGGCTTAATTCCCGCGGCCTTGCAGGCCTTATAGAAGTCGATGACGCCGTACATGACGCCGTGGTCGGTAATGGCTACCGCGTCCTGCCCCAGCTCCTTCACCCGGGCCACCAGGTCCTTAATCCGGCAGGCTCCGTCCAGAAGGGAAAACTCTGTATGGATATGAAGATGGGTAAATGCCATGATATGCCTCCCGGTTGGGTGTTCTTTATGTATCGGAGAACGCGCCGGACAGCTCCACCAGCTTGCGCAGCCGGTGGTTCAGCGCGGATTTGCTGATGGGCGGCTGGAACAGCTCCGCCAGCTGACTGAGGGTCAGCTCCGGGTTGTTCACCCGCAGCTCTGCCGTCTCCCGGAGCTTTTCCGGCAGGGACGACCACGTCCCCTGCTCTTTCAGGTGGTGGATGGCGTCGATCTGATTCTGGGCCGCCGCCACCGTCTTGTCCAGATTGGCGCTGTCGCAGTTGACCCGGCGGTTGACGCTGCCCCGGAGATCCCGCTCCAGCTTGCTTGTCATGATCTCCATAGCGGCCAGCGGCGCGCCGATGGCAGTAAGAAAGTCCTCGATGTGCTCGGACTGCTTGAAATAGGTGATGTAGTTGGATTTCCGGGTGGTCTCCTTGGCCTCGAAGCCAGCCTCACGCAGAAGCACCAGCATCTCCCGGCTCACATAGTAGTGAGAGGTGACCAGCTCCAGATGGTAGCTTTTCTCCGGGTCGGTCACCGAACCGCCCGCCAGAAACGCTCCCCGGAAAAAGGCCGTGCGGCAATGATTCTCTTCCAGCACGGCGAAATTTACGTGGATGGAGGGGGCAGAGTCCATTTCGTGGCCAAAGGTCTCGAAAATCCTGCGAAGCTTTTCCGGGTCCCGGATGAGAAAGGTGCCCTTCCCCTCCTCCTGCTCCGGCACCTCGTCGAACCGAACCCGGAACGCCTTGTTGAACAATACCGGCAGACGGCTTTTCAGATAGGGAGATTCGGTGATGATGCGCACCTCACGGCTGTTGAAGGTGTTGCAGTACAGCAGAATTCCGTAGGCCTCCGCCTGTGCGCAGCATTTCTTGCTGATGCTCAGTCTGCACAACTCCCGTTTCGCCTCGGCGGAAAATGACATGGCCGCCCCTCCTCTTCCTCTGTCAGAATATTTTCGTGCTGGCCCGCTGCCGGTGCAGCTCCATAACCGCCTCAGCCACCTTCACACCGGAATGGCGGGCAAAGTCCGACTGCTCGTCGGTGAGGGGACGGCTGACCAGTTCCACACCCAGCATCTCCAGCTCCCGGCGGCTGACCTGCATGGGCTCCGCGTCCTCGGCGGAGTAGCGCTCCAGCAGCCCGGCGCTCACCGGGGCGCTGTTGCACAGGCACAGGTCGGCGATGCCCGGGCCGCCGTGCTCAAGCAAAGCGGCCACGTGGTCGGCAGCGGTCATGCCCTCCGTCTCTCCATCCTGGGTCATGATGTTGCACACATAAATTTTCAAGGCCTTCGACTCCCGGATGGCGTCCGCCACCCCGCCCACCAGCAGATTTGGGATGACGCTGGTATACAGGCTTCCCGGACCCAGCAGGATGACCTCCGCCCGGCCGATGGCGTCCAGCACGGCGGGCAGCGCCGCAGGTTTTTCGGGCAGCAGGCGGACGCGTTGGATACGACAGTCCTGCACCTTCTTGAAGGCAAAGATCTTGGATTCACCGCACACACTGGTACCGTTTTCAAAGGTGGCCTCAAGCTGGATATTGGCGTTGGTCACCGGCAGCACCCGCCCGGTGATGGCGAGGACCTCGCTCATCCGGGCGACGGCCTGATCGAAAGAGTCAGAAATGCCGTCCAGCGCCGCCAGCAGCAGATTTCCAAAGGCCTGTCCCGCCAGCCGCCCCTCCCGGAAGCGGTAGGACAGCAGTTCCTGCATCAGCGGCTCAGTGTTGGCCAGTGCCTCCATGCAGTTGCGGATGTCCCCCGGAGGGGGCATACCCAGATCCTGCCGCAGCACCCCGGAGCCGCCGCCGTCGTCCGCCACCGTCACTACGGCGGTGAGGTCATGGGTATACAGCTTCAGTCCGCGCAAAATGGCAGACAGGCCGTTCCCGCCGCCGATGGCCACCACAGCGGGACCGTTTTTTGATGTTTTGACCATGGTCAGGCCCTCGTCATGTCGCGGTGGTTTTCCCCGGCGTTGTAGCCCAGCTTCCGGATGGTCTGGGCCAGCGCCCGGGTAACGGCCACGGACCGGTGGCGTCCGCCGGTGCAGCCCACTGCGATGACAAGGGCGCTCTTGCCCTCCTCCACGAACCGGGGCAGCAGGAAGGCCATGAGCCGTTCCAGATGGCCCATGAATTCCTCCGTTTCCTGATACTGGAAGATATAGTCCCGTACCGGCGCGTCCAGCCCGCACATGGGCCGCAGCTCATCCACATAGAAGGGATTGGGCAGGAAGCGCACGTCGAACACCATGTCCGCCTCCATGGGAATACCGTATTTGAAGCCGAAGGAAGTGACGGAAATGCTCATTTCCTCCTTTTTTTCCCGGTTTGGGGCAAAAAGGCTCAGCACCTCGTCCCGGAGCTTCTTGGTGGACAGGGCGGTAGTCTTGATGATGTACGCCGCCCGCGCCCGCACCGGCTCCATGGCCCGGCGCTCCTCCTCCACCGCTTCGGTGAGGGTCATGTCCCCGGTCATCAGCGGATGGGCCCGGCGGGTTTCCTTATAGCGCTTGATGATCGTCTCCGTGTCCGCCTCGACGAACAGAATCTTGTAGTCGAACTGCATCTCCTTCAGGGCGTCCAGCGAGTCAAAGAGTGCGTCGAAGTTCTGCCCGCCCCGGATGTCGCACACCATGGCCACCCGCTCATAGGCTCCGGTGCCCGCAAGGCACAGCTCGGCAAACTTCGGGATAAGCACCGGCGGCAGATTATCCACACAGAAAAAGCCGCTGTCCTCCAGAATAGAGATTACCGTGGACTTTCCCGCGCCGGACAGGCCGGACACAATGATAAATTCCATTTGAGACACCTCACTTGAGATATTTGACTTCCGGTTCCAGCCTCACGCCGGTGACCCGGTACACGCAGTCCTCCACCTCGCCCATCAGGTCGAGGATGTCCTTGCAGGTGGCCATACCGGTGTTCACCACGAACCCGGCGTGCTTAGGGGACACCTGCGCGCCGCCGATGGCCATGCCCTTCAGGCCGCACTGATCGATAAGGGCGGCGGCATAGTGCCCGGCGGGCCGCTTGAAGGTAGAACCCGCACTGGGCAGGTCCAGCGGCTGCTTCTCCCGGCGGCGGGCGGCAAGGTCGCTCATCACCGCACGGATGGCCAGCGGATCCCCCTGTTCCAATGTCAGGCCGACGGACAGCACGATGCGCTTTCCGTCGGAAAAAACGGAATGGCGGTAGCCGAATCCGCACTCTTCCGCCGTCAGCTCCGTCACCTGGCCGTCAGGCTCAAGCACCCGCACGGAGCGGATGACCTGACGGAGTTCGCCGCCATAGGCCCCGGCATTCATGCACACTCCACCGCCGAGGCTCCCGGGGATGCCCTGGGCAAATTCAAGGCCGGTGAGCCCGCGGCGGGCAGCCTCGTTAGCCAGTGCGGACAGCAGCAGGCCGCTGCCGGCGTAAATGTGTGTTCCCTCCGTCCGCCACCAGCTGAGTCCGGGCACGGTCTTGACCACAAAGGCATCCAGCCCCGCGTCATCCACCAGCAGGTTGGAGCCGTTGCCCACCAGCACCGGCTCCTCTCCCAGCGAGCGGGCAGCCGCCACCGCCGCCAGCAGTTCTTCCTCTGATTTCGGTAGCGCCATCAGCGCCGCCGGGCCGCCTACCCGAAAGGTTGTGTGGCGGCTCATGGGCTCATTCCGCCGCAGCTCCAGCGACGGCACGGCCGCGGCCAGCTTATCGGCGAGGACATTCCAGTTTTTCATAGCGCTCCTCCAGCCTGATTGCATTCTTAATAAGTTAGTATACCAGAAAATCGGGAAAATGAGAATAGGGCGATGATTAAATTTCCGAAAAGAAAAGCCGGAGGGTATCCTCCGGCTTTTGCTTGTCGAAAAACCTCGTAGAGTTTCGCCGCCGCAGCGGCGAAAGAAATAAAATCTGTTTTCTGCCGCGACATGCGCGTGGCAGAAAACACTTCTCGCCCCGCAAACGTGCGCAATGGACACCATCGGCGTCCATTGCGCGCGATGCAGAGGGGCGCAATCCTTTCGTCGGAAAAGGCTTTGCCTTTTTCGACGGGCTGAAGCCGGAGGGTATCCTCCGGCTTTTCCGCGTCATTCAGTTCAGGTTGGTGTAGCCCATGAGGTAGCGGTCCACCTCCCGGGCCGCGGCGCGGCCCTCGGCGATACCCCACACCACAAGGGACTGCCCCCGGCGCATATCCCCGGCGGCAAAGACCTTGTCCACCCCGGTGCCGCAGCCGCCGGGGGCGGTGGCCACGTTGGAGCGCCCGTCCCGGGCAAGGCCGAAGGCCTCGGGCACGTAGTCCTCCGGGCCGAGGAAGCCCGCGGCGATGAGCAGCAGCTGGCAGGAGAGCTCCTCCTCCGAGCCGGGGATCTCCGCCATCACCGTCCGGCCATTTTCCGTTCTTGGCTCCAGATGAACGGCCACAACGGAGCACAGCTCTCCGTTTTCGTCCGCCCGGCACTCCTTGATGGTCATCTGATACCGACGGGGGTCGGCGCCGAACACGGCGGCGGCCTCCTCCTGGCCGTAGTCAGTCTTGCACACCTTCGGCCACTGGGGCCAGGGGTTGTTCTCTGCCCGGACATCCGGGCTTTTGGGCATCATCTCGATCTGGGTGACGGAGCGGCAGCCGTGGCGGATGGCGGTGCCCACACAGTCGTTGCCCGTGTCGCCGCCGCCCACGATGATGACGTCTTTCCCGGCGGCGCTGATGTATCCGCCCGGCTTCAGGGCGCCGGACAGCAGTGCTTTCGTCGTAGAAGCAAGGTAGTCCACAGCGAAGTGGATTCCGTTTACATCCCGTCCAACCACAGAAAGATCCCGGGCTTTCTTCGCGCCGCAGCACAGGATCACCGCGTCATACTGCTCCAGCAGTTCCTGCGCAGAAACATCCCGGCCCACGTCACAGCCGGTGCGGAACTCCACCCCCTCGGCGGCCATCAGCTCCGTCCGGCGGGCGATGACCTCCTTCTGGAGCTTCATATTGGGGATGCCGTACATCAGCAGACCGCCCACCCGGTCATCCCGCTCAAAGACGGTCACCGAGTGTCCACGGCGGTTGAGCTGGTCGGCGGCGGCAAGGCCCGCCGGGCCGGAGCCCACCACCGCCACCCGCTTGCCGGTGCGCACCCGGGGCGGCTTGGGGGCCATGGCCCCGGAGGCGTAGCCCGCCTCGATGATGGACAGCTCGTTTTCCTTGACGGTCACCGGGTCACCGTTCAGGCCGCAGGTACACGCCGCCTCACACAGTGCCGGGCACACCCGGCCGGTGAACTCCGGGAAGTTGTTGGTTTTCAGAAGGCGGCTCAGGGCATGGCCCATGTTGCCGGTATACACAAGGTCGTTCCACTCCGGCACCAGAT
>CAYNEH010000047.1:1374-10706 GCA_964396195.1 uncultured Oscillospiraceae bacterium | reverse complement strand
CACATCGACCCGGAGATCAACCACGGCATCAACGACCTCATTACCTCCTTCGGCTTTATCCTCGTCAGTGAGGACGCCGTGGCCTACCACGAGGGCTATGCCCCCCGAAAGGTGCTCAACCAGTGGACATTCCAATCCCGGATGTATAACGCCGCCCGGTATGTCTGCGAACAGCCGGATATGGAACTTATTCAGCTGGTCAGCTTCGGCTGCGGTACCGACGCCATCACCGGCGATGAGGTGCGCTCTATTCTGGAGGGCGGCGGCAAACTGTATACCCAGCTGAAGATTGACGACATCAGCAATCTTGGCGCCGTCAAGATCCGCGTCCGCTCCCTCATGGCTGCCATTGAGGAGCGAAAGCGCCGTGCCGCCCGCTCCGGCGGCGCGTCCGCGTGATTTCAGACCTCTCGGAAGGAGTTCTTTACCATGGCTGAATTAGTATATAACAAGGATGGGCGGCTTCTCTTCACCAAGGAGATGAAGAAAGAGTACACCATTCTCATGCCCCAGATGCTCCCAGTCCACTTCGGCATGTTCCGCCAGCTTTTGGAGCTGGAGGGCTACCGGGTGGTGCAGCTCAACAACTCAGGCCGCGCAGTGGTGGACGAGGGGCTGAAATATGTCCACAACGACACCTGCTACCCCGCCCTGCTGGTCATCGGCCAGTTCATGGACGCCATCAAGCACGAGGGCTACGATCCTCACAAGGTAGCCCTGTTCATCACCCAGACCGGCGGCGGCTGTCGGGCATCCAACTACATCCACTTGCTGCGCAAGGCGCTGGCCAAGGCAGGCATGGACTATGTTCCTGTCATCTCCGTGTCTTTTGGGCTGGAGAAAAACCCCGGTTTCAGCCTTACCGTCAGTCTCATCCGCAAGCTTGTCTACGGCATGATGTACGGTGACCTCATCGTCTGCCTTGCAAATCAGGTCCGCCCCTACGAGATCAACCCCGGTGACGCAGACCGGATGACCGACCACTGGCTTTCCCGGCTCATCGAGGGTTTCCAGAAAGGAAAGGGCATGAACCGCAAGCAGATGCGCGCCGCCTTTGACGACATCTGCCGGGACTTCGCCGCCATCCCCGTCAACAGCGTGGAAAAAGTCCGCGTCGGCGTGGTGGGCGAAATCTACGTGAAATTCTCCCCGCTGGGCAACAACAATCTGGAAGACTTTCTGCTCAGCGAGGGCGCGGAGGTCGTTGTCCCCGGCCTTGCGGACTTCATGATCTTCAAGATCTACAACCGCGTGGTAGACGTAGATATTTACGGCGGCTCTCTGTTGAAAAAGAAGGTCTGCCAGATGTTCATGGGATATATTGAGGCCTGCCAGCGGGACATGATCGCCGCTATCTCCAACACCCGGTTCCGCTGCCCCGGTCCCTTCGAGGGCATGCACAAGCTAGTCCACGGCTATCTGGGTGACGGCAACAAGATGGGCGAGGGCTGGCTGCTCACCGGTGAGATGCTGGAGCTCATCCATGCCGGGGTGCCAAATATCGTCTGCGCCCAGCCCTTCGGCTGTCTGCCCAACCACATCGTAGGCAAGGGCATGATTCGTCGCCTGAAGGATGACTACCCCAACTCAAACATCGTGGCCATCGACTATGACCCCGGCGCCACCAAAATCAATCAGGAAAACCGCATCAAGCTTATGCTGGCCAACGCCAAGGCGCTGGCCAAGCAGGAACGCGCCGCTGATGCTGAAACCGAAGCGGCGGGTATGGTGTAACGTAAGCGCAGGCAAAAAGAACGCGTACCGGATGAGCCGGTACGCGTTCTTTTTCAGGAATAAATATTTCGATTCTTTTTGTTGTAAGGCTCGGCTCAGTTTCGCGCCATCCGCTCTTCAAGATCCGCACGGATTTTAATCATCTTGTCCTCGTTGAGCGTGTAGAGGAAGCCACAGACCATCATCAGAATGCCGAAGATGATCGTAGCTCCGCCGAAGCCGAGATAAATGCCGTTGCAGACGCTTTCCGACTGAACCAAAGCGGTATTGTCATAGTGGAAGAAATTCAACACCACAGACGCCAGGAAGCCGGCAACGCCGCTGCCGCAGCCCATGGCCAGCGTCGCGAACGCGAAAAGCATACCGGGGACGCTGACGCCGGTCTTGTGATAGCCGTAATCAGACGCGTCAGGAAGGGCGCCCCACACCACGGACAGGGTAAAGCAGTACGCAACGCCAATCAATGCGCCGCCCAGATAGACCAGCGGAAGATTCCGCTTGGCCAGCAGGCTGACCACGCCCACCAGCGTCATGCAGGCGGAGCCGAAGATCATAATCTTCCGGCGGCCGAACTTCTTGGTCAGCACAGGCACCAGCAGAACACCGCACACCGGGATAATATAGGTCTCCGTCATCAAAACGGACATGGCGGTCAGATTGGGATCCTCCAGATAGTTGACCACGTAGTACGTCATCAGATTGCTGCGGACACCCTGCGCCAGCATGCCCATTAGGCAATAGCCGATGAGGATCAGCGCATATTTGTTACTGCCGATACTCTTCAGCGCGGCCCATACGGAGGGGGCCGCGGCCTGATTGCCGTGCTCATGCTCGATTTCCGCCAGCGTGACATGCTCCTTGGTGCCAAGACCGGTACCAAGATAAAGGAGCGCGCCGGCGGCCGCCATGGCGATCACGGCGATGCGGTATCCGGTGGGGGAGGTATCGCCGTAGTGACCCACGATATTAACCACACCAAGGCTGATGATCAGCGAGCCGATGTTCGCGCCCCACTCGCGGATGGCGCCGAGCTTCGCACGCTCGTTGGCATCCGGCGTCATGGCCGCGCTCAAAGCCGCGTAAGGGACCTGCACACAGGTCTTCAGCACCGTCCAGATCAGGAACACCGCATAGGAATACACAATACGTCCGGTCACGCTGATGTCCGGTGTCATGAAGCACAGCACCAGGAACAGCGCGGAGGGCACGCACGCGAACAGGATCCAGGGACGATAGCGGCCGATTTTGGTATGCTTGCGGTCCGCGATGTAGCCGATCATGGGATCGTTCACCGCGTCAAAGATGTTGGCGACCAGCACCAGAGTACCGGCGGCCATGGTCGGGAGCTTGGCCACATTGGTCATGTAGGCCAGAATGAAGATCTGCAGAAACACATAAGTAAGGCTGTACGCGCAGTCACCAAAGCCATAACAGATTTTTTCTCGAACTGGGAGTTTGCCGTTTATCACATCTAACACCCCTCTAATGGTCTTTTTGGTTTGATCCTCTTGTAGCTACAATCTTATTTTAGCAAAATTATATCATACTTCATCGTTTTTGCCATACAAAATATGCAACTTGACCAGCGACCTCATTGTACCCGCCGTACAATGGGGCCGCCAAACCAAATGAACGGGGGCTGACTCGCCTGTCAGCCCCCGTTCTGTCCGGAAATTACCGCGCGAAGAGTTTTTTATTCTGCATCGTCGTGTAGAATAGCAGCCACAGCGCCGTGACCACCTCCGCGATGACAACCGCCCACCAGATACCGTCCGTTCCGAACACGGCGGGCAGGATCAGGATGAGCGAACCGTTGAGCAGGATCCCCCGCAGCAGCGCGCCAACCGCCGCGGCCACCGGCTTGTCAATGGACTGGAGATAAACGATGTCAAAAATGCTGTAGCCCGACACCAGCAACGCCCAGTAGTAGATCCGCATGATGGACGGCGCCATTTCCAGCACCTCCGGCGTGGCGTCCATGAACAGCATGGTGATCTGCCGGGGGAAGGCCATGCCGACGACGGTAAAGCAGACGCTGAACACCAGCGCCGCCACCGCCGCGACCCGATAGGTCTGCCGGATCCGGTCCAGCAGGCCCGCGCCGAAATTGACGGAAACCAGCGGCTGCGCCGCCTGGCCCACGCCGGCATAGATATTCTGGAACAGCGCCACCACCGTGATCATGACGCCATAAATGGCCAGCGCCGCCGCGCCGGAGTATTTCATGATCTGGTTGTTCATGATGATGCTGGTGACGATGACGGCAATGTACTGAAAGCCCGCGCCGAAGCCGCCGGACAACACCCGTCTGATACCCCGCAGGAAATGCGTGGGCCGGACCAGCCGCAGGGTGCATTTCTTCGTGAAAAAGTGGATGCACAGCACCACAGACTGCACCACAGCACCGGCCACGGAGGCATAGGCCGCGCCGGCCATCCCCATCTTCATGGGAAACACCAGAAACCAGTCGCCGAAGATATTGATAACGGCTCCCGTCACCGTGGCGGCCAGCACCAGATTTGGCGCGCCGTCATTGCGCAGGAAGCACGGCAGATAGCTTGCGCATACAAAAGCCGGAAGGCCGATGATGACCCAGTTCCCGTAGTCCATGGCGTAGGGCAGGATCTGGTCGTCCGCCCCGCAGAGCCGGTAGATCGGATACCGGAACGCCCAGAGAAGTGCCATTGCCGCGGCTGTGATCACGATCACAGTGATCAGCGACACGGTAAAGCTGGCGTTGGCTTTCTCGCCGTTGCCCTCTCCCCTGGCCTGTCCGTACATAGTCGCGCCGCCGATGCCGCACAGAATGCTGACAAAGGTAACAACATTGAAAAACGGCACGCACACAGCGATTGCCGCCGTTCCGTTCGGGCCGACGCCCTGCCCCACCGCGATGGTATCCACAAAGCTGTAGAGCGCCACCACCACCGCTCCGGCTACCGCCGGAAACAAGTACTGGAAAAACTGCTTTTTGATATTTCCCGTCTGAAGATCCATGGTTTTCTCTCTCTTTCTGCCCTGAGTTACGCGCCGGTGTTTCCGGCTTGGCTGATCCGCCGCAGAAGCTCTGCCGGCAGCGTCAGCCCATCCGTGTGGGGATTGACGACGATGCCCGCAAGGCCGTACTCCGCCTTGGCGGCAAGCTCTGCGCACTGCACGAAGGGGAAGCGCATATAAAGCTTCCCCCGCTGATCCGCCGGGATCTGCTCCCGGGATGTATACAGCGGCATCACGCAGCTCCCGTCCGCACGCTGGAGCACCATGGGCTGGAAGCTTCTGGGCCCCTCCAGCCGGACCGTTTCCCCTCTCTCGATTCCGTCGGCCTGCTCCCGGCTGATGTCCGTAAGCGCCGTACATACCAGCAGCTCCGCCCGTGTCAGCGCCTTCATCATCGCCATCATGTTCTCCCGGTCATTTTTGGCCTTGACCCGCGCAATCGCCTGCTCCAGCCGCGTATTGTCCAGCGGCTGGATATGCTCGTCGAGCTGCGCATCCACCGGAAGGCCGAGATTTTCGCTCATTTTTTCAAAATCCATATTATTTCTCTCCTGTCCATACCGCCGTATATTTCTGTACCAGATATTCCGGATAATAGGACATCTTCGCCTTCCGCAGATTTTCAAGGCCCAGATCGTCCTCCCGGTTGATATACCGGACGTCCGGATACCTCTGTACGATCAGCCTTGCAAACTCCCGGTTGATCATGGCGTAAGCGCCCTCGACCGCGCCGTCTGCCTTTTCAAAATGCGTCAGATAAACGTCCCGGCCGATGCGCTCGCCCACGGTAAAGGCCGCGATCCGCCCCTCTGCCCGGAGTATTCCGCCATCCAGCCCCAGCGGCTCGTAATATTCGAACGCCCGCTGGATCGCGGCATATTCCGCGGCCGCCGTCTCCGACGCCCCCGCCTCCGCGTTCCATCTGCGGAGCAGGGCAAGACAATCTTCAAAATGCTTCCGTTCCAGCGGCTCAAACTGCCAGTCCGGAACATTCCGTTCAAACTGATGGATATGATTCCGCTTTTTGTGCAGCTTCTTCCCCGCCAGCGTGGCCAGCTTCTCCGCCGAATAGACATAATCAGAATACACTTCGTCCAGTCGGTACCGAAAACGTCCGGGATACGCTGCCTCCAGCTCCGTCCGACTCCGCTCCATCAGCCCGCTGAGCACAAACGGAAAGCCCTGCTCCCGCGCGAACTGCCCCATGGCGCCGATCACCGGCTCCAGCGGACCGGTCCCGATGGGGTACGCGAAAAACGGCTCCGCTTCGCTCTTTACCATGACGATCATGCGTCCGCCCAGCTCTCCGATGAGCTGGGTGTATTCCTGATCCCAGAGGAACATATTTCCGAAGGTAAAATCCGCGCTGTCCGGGTTCTCCGCGTACACATACCCATCGACCCAGGACTTGTCCGCCAGTGTGATCGGATGTATGGAAAGCATGAAGCATTTCACCAGCCTGTCTGTATTGAGCGCACTGATCCCATTTTAGGGAGCAGCGGCGGAAATGACTTGTCATTTCCGCCGCTGTGTCAGTGCAGCAAACTTCGGGGGAAGTTCGTTTCGTTCTGCTTTTTACTTGTTCTTGGTCTTATCCAGCAGAGCCTTCTGGCTGCCGGCACCGATGGCGCCCTTGTTGGGGGAGATCTTGAACTCGTAGCCGTGAGCAGTCAGCCACTTCTCGTTCAGAGTGTCCGGATCGATGATGACATCCTCGCCGGGCGCGCCGACCATGGTGTGGGTCTCGCTGAAAGTCTTGTAGGGCTTGGGGGGCTGCGGCCAGTACTTCGGGATGCGGTTGACGGAGTACTCGTCCATGAAGGTGGTGGGCTCGAAGGTGGGCAGGCCCTCCCAGCCATCATAGGTGTCGGCCAGATACTCTTCGATAGTCGGGAACTCGCGGGCCCAGCTCTCGTTCTGAGGAATGCGGAAAATGGGATACATATGCAGGTGCCAGATGCGCCACTCGCCGTCCTGCTTGATGAAGTCGCAGGCGTACTTGCCGTAGCACCAGTAAGCAACACCCTCGCCGTCCTCCATGATGGTCTCGAAGCCGGGGGAGAACCAAACGCCCTGAGCGGTCTGGAGGTCCTCGGCGATCTCCACCACGGGAGTGCACATATAGTTGTTGCAGAGGAAGCCGGTGCGGTCCTGCATATCAAAGGTCTGGAAATTGAACCACATCTCCTTGATCTTCTTCATGCCGACGGCCAGACCGAACCAGGCAATCTCGCCGGAGACGTCGGGCATCTTGTCGGCGAACTGCTCCAGAACGCCGCCGAAGTTGCCGGCGCCGTTGTTGAAGGCGTAGCGGCCCATCAGGTTGTTGATCTCCATGTAAGCCTTGCCCTTCTCGGCCTCGTACAGCGCCTTCTTGAGCTGCTCCTGCAGATCGTCCAGTTTGGTAGCCAGCTGTTTGACTTCCAGCTCTTCCATGTTCATGTGAAGTGCTCCTTTCGTTCTGTTGTTTTTTCGAGGTCTTTCCCTCGTTGCATGATTATTGTACGGGCCGGGCGGCCAAACATCTACGTGAGCCAAATACAAAGAATTTTTTCTTTTTTTCGCCGCTACTGTACGGCGGATACAATACATTCACGTAGTCCCGCAAACAGGCGAAAAAAGCGCGCCGGGCATGTGACCCGGCGCGCTCCGCGCACGAAATCCAGCTCTCACTCCGAAAGGCAGAGGGCCATATAGGACGCCAGCAGCTCATTGCGGACGGCCAGCTCCTTCAGCGACAGATTCATCATCTCCTCGATCCGGCGGATGTGGTAGACGATGTTGTTGCGGTGCATGTGGAGGTAGTCCGCCGTATCCGTCAGGCGGCAGCTGCAGATCAAATAGGCGAACAGTACAGACACGTGATTGGTCTTGGCCATACGGGCAAATTCCACCAGCTC
Organism: uncultured Oscillospiraceae bacterium; assembly: GCA_964396195.1. Lineage (GTDB taxonomy): Bacteria > Bacillota > Clostridia > Oscillospirales > Oscillospiraceae > Enterenecus. The sequence goes on along the minus strand of CAYNEH010000047.1, from coordinate 3,075 downwards.
CAGCAGCTCCGGCCTGCAGAAGCTCCGGTACGGAACCCGTTCGCAAAAGCTGGCCACCATATGCACCAGTGTGTACTCATCATAGTCAAAGAAGCTGCTTTTCGGATGGGGTAACTTCAGGTCAAACTCCCGGACAAAGCCGCTGTCCAGCATCCGTTCGCCCAAAAAGCGCGCCTGACACGCCTGTTCAAAGTAAACCTTCAAATCGGACAGCTGCGTGAATCTCCGGCTGTGCCCCGCCGTCAGGCCGTGCTTTTTCATCAGCGGCTCCAGCTGCCCCAGATAATTCCGGAACTGCTTTTCCGCCGCCTCTCCATCCTCGCTGAAATACAGCAGGATGATGACCGTCTCGTCTGTACACAGCGTCCGGACATTGGGCAGGATGCTTTCGCACTCCCAGAGAAAAAACTCCAGCGGCGGCGACGCCTGATAGCCGGCCATCGGAAAGCTCAGGACATAAAAGGACGCCTGATAGGGCAGCGACACCATCGCAGCCCGGGATTCGATCTCCTCCGGGCTGATCTTTTTCTCCGAGAGCAAGTCCTGGATCAGATAGGAATAGCTCAGGGAGTTGTAGCTGTCCAGTATGTCGTTCTGCTCCACGGCGATGCCGACTTTTTCCACCAGCAGATGCATTAGCCGCACGGCAATAGGAGAATACGCTTTCCCGGAAAACACGACATAGACGATCGCCTTGATGCGGCCTGCCACATCCACCCGGTAAAAAAGCTGGACATAGGGAGAGATCGGACTGTCCTCATACAGCAGAATGGGACTCGGATGCACGTCGTCCGGCGGGAAAAAGTTGATCTCACTCAAATACTCCGCCGTTTTCCGGTTCAGGCCGTGGTTTTCCCTAATCTCCTGATAGAGCATATCGTCGGATTCCATGGATGAGGAGGCGATCAGCTTCAGACTGGGATCATAGATCTGGATCGGATCGCCGATCATGGATGCGGCGGTGTCCAGCAGCTGCTCCATGGAGGCGTTTTTCAGAATACAGGTATCCAAATCCCGCTCCCAGTTCATATACTGAAAGAACTTTCCCACCAGCTGATTGAGGATAACAGACAGCTCCCGGGGCGTCTCAATGGATACGCTGCATACGGATACCGGTTCTTCCCCGGGCGCGCAGATATACAGCAGACAGAGCTTCTCCCGGAAGGGACAGGCCTGATATACCTCATATACCGTTTCCGACCGGTAGGAATCCGTCAGGTAGACCACGTCCTCCTTCAGCTCCCCGCCGTCCCGGGGCAGCAGCTCCACCCCGCGGCAGATCTGCTCCAGCTGCTCCTCCCGCTGGATGTTCCACGTACAGTCCTGCAGGGGATCCAGCAGCATTCCAAGTGTAATATCCACAAGCCATCATCTCTCTTATCTGCTTTTTCTGACAAAATATACGATTTTCGCAATTATACCAGCACCGCGCCGACCTGTCAAATCGCCCCTCTCTTCTTCGTCCCCACGCCCATCTCTCCCGCATAGGATGGGACACAGCTTTTCTGCAAAGCGAGGTGTGCGCCGCTGCGCTCTGCCCTGACGCCGGCCGAGAAAAACGCGCTGCTCACCGCAGCCGCGTCCGTCAGGGCAGACAGCATCCGATAGTCCTGCACCGCCGGATGGTACTCAATGGTCATGTATTCCCGGCCGGTGGTCACATGAACAGCATTATCAGAGTTAAGCGCAATCTTTTCACAC
>CAYNEH010000047.1:0-1274 GCA_964396195.1 uncultured Oscillospiraceae bacterium | reverse complement strand
AGTCTGATTTTTTATGTAGCGTGCCGCATAAACGCAGAAACCGCTGCTCTCCACCGCTTTCGCTCTTGCATTTTGCACCGCGCTACATTACAATAGACACGCTTCAATTATCCGAAAGAGAGATGAGTGGACATGAATATCATCATTGCCGGTGCGGGCAAGGTCGGCACGACTCTGGCCGAACATCTGGCTGACGAGGGTCACAGCGTCACTGTCATTGATGTCCGGGATGATATCCTCACCAAGGTATCCGACCAACTGGATGTCATGTGCATCAAGGGCAACTGCGCCTCTCAAGCCGTACTGCGGGAAGCCAACGTAGCCATCGCCGACATTCTGATTGCTGCAACCAATTCCGACGAGATCAACATTCTCTGCTGCCACTGTGCCCACCAGATGAGCACTGCCTACACCGTGGCACGTGTCCGGAGCACCGAATATATGTCCGACGTACAGGTGCTGAAAAACGATCTCGGCATCAACATGATCATCAACCCGGAGTTTGCAACCGCCGAGGAAATCTCCCGGCTGCTTCGCTTCCCTTCCGCCTCCAACATCGACACCTTCGCACGGGGGCAGGTGGAGATTGTCAGCTTCCGTGTACAGGAACGTGACGGCCTGAACGGCCGAGCCCTGTCCTCCCTGTCCTCCCGCATCCGGGAGCTTCCTATCCTGTTCTGCGCCGCAGAACGGGACGGAGAGGTCTATATTCCGGACGGCAGCTTCGTGCCCGCGCTGGGGGACAAAATGTACGCCGCCGGCCCCCCCGCCGGCATCCATCATCTGTTCCGGCTGCTGGGTCGGGACAATCACAAAGTCCACTCCGTCTTTATCATCGGCGGCGGCCGCATCGCCTATTACCTGCTGGACATTCTCACCCATCTGAGTATGGACTGCAAGGTGGTGGAACGCAGCGAGCTCCGCTGCCGCCAGCTGTCTGAGTCCTTCCCCCGGTGTCTGGTCATCCACGGCGATGGAACCGATCCGGAGCTGCTCACCGAGGAGCGCATGACCTCCAACGACGCCTTCGTGGCCCTCACCGATCGAGATGAGGACAACCTCATCATCTCGCTCTACGCCCACCAGAACGGCGTTTCCAAAGTAGTGGCCAAGTCCAGCCGTCAGAATTATGGCAGCATTGCCCGCTCCGCCGGACTGGACTCCGTAGTGTCCCCAAAGCTTATCACCGCCTACCAGATTCTGCGAACCGTACGCGGCATCCAGAATTCCAAGGGCAGCGTCATGAACGCCCTCTACAAGATTGCCGACGGCCA
>CAYNEH010000046.1:0-10915 GCA_964396195.1 uncultured Oscillospiraceae bacterium | reverse complement strand
AGAAAGTAACCCCAGCGGAGCGTCCGCAGGACGCACCAAATCTATCGCCGATTTTTCGGCGAACTCGAAAAAAGCGGTGCAAAGGGCGCAGCCCTTTGGTTATCGAAACAGCTCCGCTGCAATCCACCCCAGCGTATGCCCCGCACCCACGTTGTAAACGGCGTTATCCCGACAGGTCTTCAGCGCTTTCAGCACCGCCGGGGCACGGCGGTTCCGGGTCAGCTCTGCCGCCGCAAAGGGCTCCGCCGCCGCGAGGATGTCCATCAGCTGGTCGCTTTTTTTCTTCTCCAGCTCCAGCGCCGTAAGGCCGCGGGCCACCTCCCACTCACTGCCTGTGAGCAGCAGGCGGGCGAGATCCTGCCCCCGGGCCGTCAGCTCCGGATCCGCAGGCTCCTCCTCGGGGGGAAGGGTCAGCGTCTCACAGCGGGAACGGATGGTGTCCAGCAGCTGCCCCGGCTGTGCGGTGAGCAGCAGGAAGGCCGCGTAGGCCGGGCCGTCCTCCAGCACCTTGAGAAGAGAGTTCTGGGCCACCGGGTTCATGGCCTCCGCCGGGTCGATGACGTACACCTTCCGCTCGCCCTCGTTGGGTCGGATGTATGCGTCGCCGCGGAGATCCCGGGCCTGATCGGCAACGATCTCCCGCTTGCCCGGGGCGGGGGAGAGGGTGAACACGTCGGGGTGGATCCCCTTTTCCACCTTCATGCAGTGTCGGCAGCGGCCGCAGGGCGGGTGCTCCCCGGCACACAGGTAGGCCGCCGTCATGCGCTTTGCAATGGCCCGGCGGCTGTCCTGACTGCCGCCGGTGACAATATAGGCGTGGGACAGGGGAGAGGGAATTTCCATACTCATGCCGTCACGCGCGCTCGAACCGGTCCACGTCCACCACGAAAATGGTGGCGCCGCCCACAGTGACCTCCACCGGCATGGACGGGCAGTAGCCGTAGCTCATCTCTGTGGTGGTGGGGATGATCTGCTTGCGGCTGAAGGAATACTGGTGGATGATGTCGATAACCTGCTGCACCTTTTCCTCATCCACGCCCACAAGGAACGTGGTGTTGCCCGCCAGCAGAAAACCGCCGGTGGTGGACAGCTTCGTGTGAGAAAAGCCCTCCTGGGTCAGTGCCCGGGCGACGGCGGCGGAGTCGTCATGGTTGACAACGGCAATCACGAGTTTCATCAAGATCCCTCCTGTACGGCATGTCCGCAGAAGTCCCGGCCCTTTCCGGGGCGGCGGACTGCCCTTCGATCCCGGCTCCCGCCGGTAAGCTTTATAATGGTACAATTTATATTATATCCTATTTTTATCAAATAGGCCAGATGTTTTTTATCCTCAAAACCAGAGACCATCAGGAAATGATTCCTCCCGTCATGCGGAGAAAAAAACTCGCAGAGTTCCCTGTGCCGGGTATCCTTCTCCTGCTTTTTTCCCGTCCGGCCTCACCTTTTGCATATTATCACAGTAAGGCGCGGACTTTGTTCGAATATTTTCTCACTTATGCGGGTAGAATTGAAAATATTCGACGAGTTGTGGTATAATGATTTCAATATATAAAGTGACTCTCCGAGGTGATGGTATGGAATCTTTGAAATTGATGATTGTGGAAGATGACACCTTTATTCTCAGCGATCTTTCCACGATTGTGGACTGGTCCGCGCATGGCTTTGATGTGGTCACTGCCTCAAACGGACGGCAGGGCATGCACAAATTTGAGCAGTATCTCCCAATGGCGATTATCACCGACGTACGGATGCCCTTTATGGACGGGCTGGAGATGATGGCCAAGATCAAGCAGCGCAACCCGTACATCCAGTTTCTCGTAATCAGCGCCTACAACGACTTCGCCCCGGTGCAGGAAGCCCTGCGGCAGGGAGCCCGGGACTACATCCTCAAGCAGGACATCTCGGCGGAGCTGCTGCTGGAAAAGACGGAGGTCATGCGTGCCGCGCTGGACGAGCAGCGGGAGTTCGCCTTCAACGCCGTCCAGAGCCGGCTGTACGAGCTGCTGTCCGGCCCGGTGTCGGACGGGGACTACCTTCAGGAAAAGTTCGACGGCATTCTCCGGCTGGCGGGATATTTTCCGGAAAACCTTCTGCTGCGCCCGGCGGAGGAGTTCGCGGTGGAGCTGCTGCGGCGCAGCGGCGAGGACGACAGCCGCATCGCCCTGCTCCAGTCCGGCGGGGATTTTTTCAACGCGCTGAAGCTCTACCTTCTGTCCGACCGCTGGCGGGGCAAGGTGCAGAGCGGTCACACTGCCGATCCGGCGGCCTCCGCCATGGTAGCCCGGGCCAAGGAGTACATTCAGGCCCGGTTCCGGGATCCGGATCTGAGCACCACCGACGTGGCAAAGGAGATCGGCATCAGCTACGGGCGGCTAAGCGTCCTGTTCAAGGAACAGACGGGCACCACCCTCAACGACTACCTCACCGATGTGCGCATTCAGGAGGCCAAGCGTCTGCTGTGCACCGAGGACTATAAAATTTACGAGGTGGCGGAACTGTCCGGCTACCACAGCAGCCAGTATTTCAGCTACGCCTTCCGCTCCAAGGTGGGTCAGTCGCCCAACAGCTACCGGAAGGGGGAATAACCGGCATGGAAAAAGCGCCACGCCGGAGCAGACTTTCCCTTCGTCTGCTCCGTGGCATCCTGCTCTTAGAGGCGTTCTGTCTCGCGGTGGTCATCCTGGTGATCTTCGGCATCTACCGGCCCAAGCTCCAGAAGCAAACGCTGGATGAGGCGGCGGCCACCGGCAGCGCCCTGTCCCGGCAGATCGACATCGCCATGCGGTCATTGGCGGAATGCTCTGACTTCTATGCCAACTCCCCGGAGCTGGGCGGCGCACTGGAGGGCTATCTCCGCAACCCCAGCGACGAGCACAAAACCGCCGTGTGCGACATTCTCAGCCGGATGCTCCCCACGGGGGACACCCAGATCCAGACGGTGTTTATCATGTGTGATGACGAGCTGTTCACATCCTATGCCAAACTTGCGAAGGCCGACCGGAAAATGCTGGAGTCGGACTGGATCTACATCTTAAAGGACGGCCTTTCTGAGGAGGAATTTGCCCCCTTCTACACCCGGGATGAGCAGAACCCTAACGGATCCATGATGTACCTGCGGAACTTTTACCTCAACGGCAACCGCTATCTGCTGGGCATGGTGTGCAGCACCGACCGGCTGCGGCAGGACGTGTCCCGGCTGGCGGAGGGCGTGTTCTCCGGCTACGCGCTGGCGTCCATGTCCGGGCCGTACTTCCTGACGGGCGGCGAGACATCCGGCATCACGGAAATGCTGGAAACCCACGCGCTGGATGACAACTTTCAGGACCGGGACGGCACCGGCTACTACGTGGCCAGCACCATCGCCTCCGGCGGGTGGAAAATCATCGGCTTTCTGTCCAACGAGAACTTCAATGCACGGTTCATGCCGGTGCTGGTGGTGCCGCTGCTGATGTGCCTGCTGATGTGTCTGCTGGCCATCTTCATGGTGTTCCCCTTCGCCCGGCGGCTGCTCCGGCCGGTGGAGGAACTGCGGGACGCCATGGAGGAGGTAGCCCACGGAAAGCTGGACACCCGGGTGACGGTGAGCAGCGCCGACGAGATCGGACAGCTGGGGGGCTACTACAACAACATGCTGGACGAGCTGCGGGACACCCGGGACAAGGAGCGCATCGCCCAGCAGAAGGCTCAGCGCACCCAGTACGACCTGCTCACGTCCCAGATCAACGCCCACTACATCTACAACACCATGAGCGCCATCAACTCGCTGGCCCGGATGGGCCGGTGCGACGACGTGGTGACGGTAAACTCCGCACTGATCCGTATTCTGCAAAGCAGTCTGCGTATGCAGGACGGCAGCCTGTTCTCCACCGTCAGGACCGGGATGGACACGCTGAATTCCTACTGGAAGATCGAGTCCATCCGGCCCAACAACCACGCGGAGCTGACGTGCGATGTGCAGAATGAGGTGCTGGATTTGCCGCTTCTGAAAAATATTCTCCAGCCGCTGGTGGAAAACAGCCTGCGCCACGGCCTTGCCGATGAGGAGACCGGCGAGATTCACGGCCGGGTGTCTGTCACCATTACCCGCAGCGGAGGCATGCTGCGCGTCTGCGTGGAGGATGACGGCCGGGGCGTGCCGGAGGAGCTGCTGGCCCGGCTCAACGGGGAAGAGCTTTGGGACGGCGAGGGGCGGCACATCGGCCTTGCCAACATCCGCAAACGGCTGGACTTCGCCTTCGATGGCCGGGCAAGCATGAAGATATCCTCAAACTCCGGAACCTGTGTGGAAATTTTCTGTCCGCTGGAGCAGGAATAAGCAGAAAACACGCAAAAAGAACGTCCTGACCGCTTTTTCAAGCGGTCAGGACGTTTTTTCAACAGTTTTTTATTCCTTGTTCGGGTCGTAAGCTACCACGGTGCGGCGGTTGGGCTCGGTGCCGGTGGAATAGGTGGTAACATGGGGATAGTCCTGAAGGGCGGCGTGGATGACATGGCGCTCATAGGCATTCATGGCCTCCAGCGTCACGTTCCGGCGGTACTTGACCACCTTGCCGGCTACCTTGCGGGCCAGCCGCTCCAGAGATTCCTCCCGGCGGGCACGATATCCCTCGGCATCCACGTGGATGCGAGCCCGGCGGCTGCGGCCGCGGTTGACAGCATAGCCGGTGAGCTGCTGGATGGCATCCAGCGTCTCGCCCCGGCGGCCGATGAGGCCGCCCATGTCCTCGCCCTCCAGCACCACCTGATAGGTGTCGCCCTCCCGGGTGACCACAGGGGTGGCCTCTACGCCCATGTGGGCGAACAGGCCGGTCTGGAACTTCACAATGGCGGCGGCGATGTCGTCATCGGCGGCTTCGGCGGACTTTTCCACAGGGGCAGGCTTTTCTGCGGGGGCGGAGACGTGAGTCTCCTGCTTCCCGGGTTGGGGAGCGGGGGCCTTCTTCTCCTGACGGGGACGAGGCTGGGGCTTCGGCTCAGGCTTTTTTTCAACAACGGGCGCCGGCTTGACCTCTGTCTCCGGCTCGTCGGGAGCCTCGTAAGTCAGCTTCACTTTAGCGGGAACGGAGCCGATGCCCAGAAATCCGGTCTTGCCCCGCTCCAGAATTTCGACGGAAACGTCATCACGGTCCAGACCCAGTTGCTGAAGCCCCTTGGCCAGAGCTTCATCCTCGGTCTTGCCGGTGACCTCGATATACTTTTGCACAGGGATACACTCCTTGTTTTCGGTTTCAGCGGGTTATTCTTTTGGCTCCTCTTCCTCGTAGGGGGCCTCATAATCGCCCTCGTCAGCGGAAGGCTCGGCAGGGGCCTCGGCGGGGGCGGCGTCCTCAGCGGGAGCTTCGGCGGGCTCGACGGGAGCGGTCTCCGCGGCTTCCGCGGCGGCCTCAGTCTCCGGCTCATCGGCGGGCATCTCGGGGATGGGCACGCCGTTTTCGGCCAGAATGGCCTTCTCCTCGTCGGTGAGGGGCTCAAGCTCCTCTTCCTTCGGCTTGTACTTGGCATCGGGATCGTTGTAGGGGGTGACAGGGTAGCGGTTGGGGTCGTAAGCGCGGCCGCGGGCGTAAGTGCGGATGCCCTCCCGGCTGGCAGACAGGTCTACGCCCTTGGTCTTGGCCTGGGGCTGAACCTTCTTTTTGCCCTTGCCGGCGGCGATGGCGGCGGCCTTCTTCTCGGCGGCGATACGGCGGCGCTCCTTCTCCTCCTCCTTGGCGATCTGGGCCTGACGGGCGGCCTCTTCGCGGGCAGCCTCATAGTCCTTGCGGAGCAGACGGGCGAATATCAGCTCCTGGATCATGCCAAGCAGAGAGTTGGCAATCCAGTAAATACACAGACCGGCAGGCAGGGTAAAGCCGATCCACAGGGACACCAGCGGCATCATGATGAACATGGAGCGGTTGGTGGCAGCCTGAGCCTCCTCTGTCTCCTTGTTCATGGCATTGGTCTTGGTGGTGACCTTGGAAGAGACATAGGACAGCGCGGCGGAGATGATGGGCAGCAGGAACAGGCCGATGGACTGCCAGCTGATGCCGCCCTCCCAGAATTTCCAATTTGGGATCTGGGACAGATCCAGGCCTAAAAAGTTGAAGTTGATGACGAACAGGCTGGTGGCACCGGCGGCAGCGCTGGCGGTGGCCAGATTGTCCTTATTGATCATGGACGCCAGATACAGCTCGTTATAGCCGGTGGCGGTGAACTCCGCGCCCTTGGAAACGGCGGCGGACGTCCAGCCCAGCGCATCGGCCACGGCAGTGGTGGCGGTCTCCGTCAGACCCATCAGGTACTTCATCGGGCGGCGGATGATGGCGTACAGCGGCATCAGAATGATCAGCGGCAGCATGGACCAGCCGCAGCCGCTCATGGGGTTGATGTTGTTTTTGGTGTAGAACTCCTGAACCTCGCGGTTATAACGTTCCTTGTCGTTGCCGCAGCGCTTCTGGATCTCCCGGAGCTGGCCGGACACCAGATTCATCTTAATCATGCTCTTCTTGCCCTTGAACTGGAAGGGCGCGAGGATGATCTTTACCACAAGGGCAAAGACGAACAGGGCCACGGCGTAGCTGTTGAAGATGATGCAGAACTGCTTCAGCAGCCAACTGAACGGCGTCATGACTATTTGCCAGAAATCCATGTTTGGCCTCCTCATGTGTTGGGATCTTTTTTCGTCCGCTTCGGCGGCACAGGGTCATAGATGAAGGACTTCTCCTTGTGAAAGGGATGGCATCTCATAATTCTCCACAGCGCCAGCAGACTGCCCTTCACCGCGCCATGAACCTCAATGGCCTCCATGGCGTATGCGGAGCAGGTCGGAATGAACCGGCAGCAGGGCGGCCGGGCGGGGGAGATATTCTTTCGGTAGAAACGAATCAGGGCCAGCAGCAGCCGCTTCATTGGGCGGCACCGCTTTTCCCGGCGGGCTTTTTCAGCACACCCAGCTTTCCGCACAGCTTGAGAAACGAGCTTTCAAGCTGACGGTAACTTGTATGGGCAGCCTTCACCCGGGCCACCACCACGAAGTCCACGCCGGGGATAATTTCGTCCTCGTGCAGGCGGTAGATCTCGCGCAGGCGGCGGCGCACCTTGTTCCGAACCACGGCGTGACCCAGCTTGGTGGATACGGTGAAGCCCAGCCGGTTGCCGCTTCGGCCGTTTTTCCGAATGTAGACGGCAAGGTACGGGGACACCGCACTCTGCCCCTTGCTGTACAGCCGCCGGAACAGGTGGTTTTCCTTGAGAGATACGGTTTTTTTCACAGGCTGGAAGCTCCCTTCCTCTGGTCGGGATAACAGGAAAAACTTCCGAATGCGACATAGGGGCCGGGGATCATGTCCCCCGCCCCGGTCTATTTGTTATCCCAATTTTGCCACCATCAGTGGGTCAGGCGGGCGCGGCCCTTCACACGGCGGCGGGCCAGAACCTTGCGGCCGTTGGCGGTAGCCATGCGCTTGCGGAAGCCGTGAACCTTGGAGCGATGACGCTTCTTGGGCTGATAGGTACGAACCATGCGGGTACACCTCCTGTACTCTATTGGCTGAAGCGCCTCTCGACGCCAGCCTCCACAACGGCCTGAGAATCAGACCGCGGTCGATAAAATAAACGCGCATAAATGCGCATCCGTGATTATAACTCAAAACCCGCTTTTCTGTCAACCAAATTTTCAATAAAAGTTTTGAAAAAGCCCTTATTTTTCAACAGCTACAACATATGGTGGCATTGTTTTCCTGCCGGCCACAATGCACTCCCGGCATTCCGCCGGTGCATTAAATTTTTTCTCCCAAATTGATCAAAAACCGCCCAATCGCTGTTATACATTTATATATAGAATATCGGAAAAACCCTTGTATCCGGGCGGGATTTTTGGTATAATAAATCGGTTGAATTATGCTGAAAAAACGCAGAGAAATTATTTGGAAGGGGCACCCTGACACATGAATTCCGCCGCCGATGTATGGGATAAAGTAAAGACCTTGATGGAGGCCGACATGACCTCCGTTTCCATAGACACCTGGTTCGGAGACGCAGAGGCCGTGGCGCTGGAGGATACGCGCTTCGTGCTGTGCGTCCCCAACGACTTCAAGCGCGAAGTTATCCGCAACCGCTTTCTGCCCACGGTGCAGAAAGCCCTCAAGGAGCTGTTCTCCTTCGACGTGGACGTGGAACTGCTGCTGCCCGAGGAGCGGGACGCCTATCAGGAGCGGAAAAAGCCCTCTGCGGCGGCTGCCGGGTCGGACGAGTACACCTTCGAGCGCTTCGTGGTCGGCTCTACCAACAAATTTGCCTTCACCGCCGCCCAGAAGGTGGCGGACGAGCCGGGGGGAGCGTACAACCCGCTGTTCATCTATGGCCAGTCCGGCCTGGGCAAAACCCATCTGCTCCACGCCATTGCCCACCGGGTGCGGCATAACCAGCCCAGCTTCCGCATCGTGTACATCAAAAGTGAGGACTTCGTCAACGAGCTGATCACTAATTTGCGCCGGGGTCTTGACATGCAGGAGTTCCGGGATAAGTACCGCAACGTGGATCTGTTTCTCATGGATGACGTGCAGTTCATTGCCGGAAAGGATTCCAGCGAAGAGGAACTGTTTCACACCTTCAACACCCTGTACGAGCAGAAAAAGCAGATTGTGTTCACCTCCGACCGACCCCCGCAGGAAATGCTCCGGCTGGAACAGCGTCTGCGCACCCGGTTCGAGCAGGGTCTCACCGCTGACATCCAGCCGCCTGACTACGAGACCCGCATGGCCATTCTGAAAAACAAGTCGCTGGAGCGGGGCATCGCCCTGCCCGACCCCGTGCTGTCCTACGTGGCAGAGAACATCACCTCCAATGTCCGGCAGATTGAAGGCGTGGTAAACAAAATCATGGCCTTCCAGGAAATCATGGGCGAGCAGGTGGACGTGGAAACCACCATCCGGGCCGTCCGGGACATTCTCCGGGCCAAGGAGGACTTTCTTCCATCCGCCGACACCATCATTCAGGAGGTGGCCCGGTTTTATGAGCTGGAGACCGATGCCATCCGCGGACAGGGCCAGAACAAGGAGATCGCCACCGCCCGCAATGTGGCCATGTATATCATCCGGGAGATGACCCAGCTGTCACTGGTGGAAATCGGCCAGCAATTTGGCGGCCGACACCACTCCACCGTCCTCAACTCCATCAACCGCGTGGAGAAGATGATGAAAGAGCAGCCTGAGGTCAGTGAGATCATCCGGGACATCACCAACGCCGTCAATTCCTCTTACTGAACATCATAGAACAAACCCTCGATTGGCAAGGGCATATACAGTTTACGACGCCCCTAACGGACGCTGTACTTCCGTCTCCGTTCTTGATGAAAAAACTTCCACAATTACCACAGAGTTTTCCACAATTCTGCGGACTGTGGTGTGGACGGCTGTGGAAGTCCGGAAAATAATCTCCGCCGCTGTCGGAACTGTGGAAGCTGTGTGGAAGTTCAGAAGAACGGATCATGCTTAGAGAGACAAGACATTGCGGAGTTTTCCACAATGTCCGCAGTCCCTACGGCGGCTGTTAAAATTAATTAAATACTCTCCTCCTTTCCGGCGGAGAGAGCGGCCGGGAAGCCGCTGCTTACGCGACTCTCCTGTTCATAAGTCTATAAACCCACCCCTCCCCCCGAGGGACAGAAAGGAATGAACCATATGAAATTTTCCTGCGAGAAGGCGCTGCTGCAGTCCGCCATCGGTACGGCAGGTCGGGCAGTAGCCGCCAAGAGCTCCATCCCCGCACTGGAGGGCATTCTGGTAGAGGCCACCGACCGTGGTCTTCGTCTCACCGGCTACAATCTTGAGACCGGGATCACCACACTGGTGGAAGCGGACGTCGCCAAAGAGGGTTCTCTTGTACTTTCCGCCCGTCTGTTCGGCGATATCGTCCGGAAGCTGCCCGATGACATGGTGACTGTCACCACTGAGGGCAATACCGTGAATATCTCCTGCGGCCCCACCTCCTTTGATATTATCGGCAGCGATCCCAGAGAGTTCCCGGAACTGCCCGAGGTGGACGACGGAAACGGTCTGCTGGTGGCTCAGGACAAGATGAAGGCCATGATTTCCCGGGTGATCTTTGCCGTCAGTGATAACGAAAGCCGCCCCATTCATACAGGCGCTCTGTTCGAGGTGTCCGGGGAGGAGCTGACCATGGTGGCCGTGGACGGCTATCGGCTGGCTCTCCGGAGGGAACCCATCGCCGGCAAGTCCGGCGCGGCGGGCTTCTCCTTCGTGGTGCCCGGTGCGGCCCTCAGCGAGGTGGAGAAAATCTGCACCGACTGCGAGGAGCCGGTGTCCATCACCGAGGGCAAGCGGCATGTCACCTTCCAAATCGGAAACACACTGCTGGTGGCCCGGCGGCTGGAGGGAGAGTTTCTCAACTACCGTCAGACCATTCCCCAGAACAACTCCGTCCGGGTTACGGTGGATACCCGCGCCCTTCAGGCATCCATCGACCGCGCGTCCCTCATTATCAATGAGAAGCTGAAGAGTCCTCTGCGCTGCAGGTTCGAGGACGGTTCCCTGTCCATCACCTCCCGCACTGCCATCGGCACCGCCTTTGACCGCTGCCCCATCAGCGGCGACGGCAAGGGGCTGGAAATCGGCTTCAATAACCGTTTTCTCATGGACGCGGTGAAGGCCGCCCCGGCGGACACCGTGCGCATGGAGCTCAATACCCCTACATCCCCCTGCCTTATTCTGCCGCTGGAGGGGGAGCCGGAGAATTTTCTTTATATGGTTTTGCCGGTGCGGCTGAAGGCGGGAGAGTAACTTTTCGCGTGAGCGAAAAGTTACCAAAAGTCAAAGGGCTTTGCCCTTTACACCTTATTCGCCCGTATTCGCCGGAAGTGCGGCGGAGCGGCAGGTTTCGCCTGCGGGCGAGTTACTTTTTGCTCCTGCAAAAAGTA
>CAYNEH010000045.1:0-10961 GCA_964396195.1 uncultured Oscillospiraceae bacterium | reverse complement strand
CGCCTCACAGGGCTTATGCCTGTTCAGCCTTACAACAGGTCTCCGCACTGCTGCACCGCCGACCCAGCGGACTTTCCTCCTTTTTTACACTCTACGCTACTATTAAAATGGAGTAGCAACGCTGAGCTGATTTATGCTGTCCTTTCACGTTGGGGAGTGACCGGATGGCCACTCCCCAGCGCGGAAGCAGAAGAAATGATAAGACGGGATGAGACTTATTGCGCGGCAAGCCACTCGTCGAGCTGCGTCTGATAGCAGTCCAGAATATCCTGAATACCGGCATCTTCCAGTGCCTGCAGGAACTTGGGCAGATCGGTCTCAGGATCCGCCTGACCGCAGTTCAGAATCGCGCGATACTGCTGAGAAGCATTGTAGCAGGCAGTGATCTGATCCGCAACAGAGGACGTATCGACAGACAGGCCCACATACTTGGAAACAGGGGTGTTCTGAAGCTCTTCCCAGGAGGTGTCGCGGAAATCGCCGCCGAGTCCTTCCCAAGGATAGGTGATGTAGCAGTTCGGGAACCAGTCCTCATCACAGTGATAGCAGCTGGAGGAATCCTTCCCCTCGGGATAGGTAGCCTCGCCGTTCTCATTGACAACGTAGTCCTCACCCTCGACGCCCCACAGGAGCAGGTTCGCTACGTCAGCGTCAGTATACATAAGCTCAAGGAATTTTGCCGCAGCTTCCGGCTCCTTGCAGGTAACGGGCATGCAGTAACCGAACTTGATGAGGTTGCTGCTGGAAAGAACGGGGGTGGCAATCTGCTTGCAGAGCACATTGTGCTGCGTGCTGGAGATCTTGTTGACCGGGGTAGCGGGGCCGCCCTGACCGGTAATGCTAAAGGACAGGTTGCCGGACAGCTGAGCGTCACGGGTCTGTTCGGTAATGGCAGAATCCTTGTAAACAAGGCCATCGGTGTACCACTGATGCGCCATTGTAATGGCGCTCTTGTACTCCTCGGTGGCGTAGTAGTTCATAACGGTATCAGTCTCGGAATCAACATAGATCAGGCTGTACTGGTCGCCGAGGTTGTCGAACGCGAAGCTGTCGCTCCACTTGTCCTCACCGACAAAGAAGGCGTAGTTCTCAACGATGGAACCGTTCTTATCGTTGGGGCCGATACCGGCCAGATCGGTCTTGTCGACGACTTCCTGCATAATCTCCGTGTATGTGGTCCAGTTGTCGCAGTTCTCAGCCTTTTCTCTCAGGCCCAGCTCATCCAGAGTATCGGCGTTCATGGTCAGCCAGAAGCCCTCATTGAGCAGGCGCAGGTTCGTAACGCCCATGATCTTGCCGTCAAAGGTGGTGGAGGGCAGATAGTCCGCCAGCAGCTCCAGGGTTTTGGGGGCATAGGCGTTCAGGTACTCCGTCATATCGATGACCTGCTTCTGGGACACCAGAGTACCCAGCGTGCAGCCGCCGACGGGGTTGAAGCACAGCAGATCCATCTGATCGCCGGCAGGGATACCCACGCTGACCTTGGTGGCGATGGTGGAGGGATCGTCGATGTTCAGATCAACATGGACATTGATCTTCTCTTCGGTGAGCACGTTGAGAGCCTCCTCAATCCGATCCACCGTGGCGGAGTCGAACGTCTTGGTGGCAAAGACCTCAACAACAATAGTCTTCATCTCGTCATCCTTGGTATCGTCCTCATCATCGGTAGTCGCATCCGTGCTCGGACTCGTTGACTCGGAGCCCTGACTGCTCTCCGCGGTTTCCTTGTTGCCGCAGGCGAACAGCGTCCACACCATCAGCAGAGCAAGCAGCAAGCAACCCAGCTTCTTCACTTTCATTTTTCGTCCTCCTTTAAATTCTTTATGTTATATCCATTTGGATACACATCACTCTTTCACACCGCCCAGCGCGATGCCGGCCACAAACGCTTTCTGAAAAAACGGGTACAGCAGCATGATGGGCACAGTACCTACAACAGCGATGGCCATACGGATACAGATGCTCGGCATATCCGCGCTGCTGCCCGAATCAAGCGTTGCCAGCGCGGTAATGTTGTCAATGATGCTCTTCAGAAACTGCTGGAGTGAGTACAGATTTGTATCTGTGATAAAGTACAGACCGTTCGTCCAGTTGTTCCAATAGCCAAGCCCCGTCATCAGACCGATGGTCGCAAGAATCGGCAGCGACAACGGCAGAACGATACGGAAGTAGATATACCATTCGCCGGCACCGTCTATCTTGGCCGCTTCCAGCAGGGTCGGATGGATATTCGACGAAAAATAGTTCTTATAGAGGATGACATAGAATCCCGTAAACAGAAGGTTCGGGAAGATCCACGCCCATATCGTATTCTTGATGTGAAACAGCTGCGTCCACATGATGTACTGCGAAACCACGCCGCCGTTGAACAGCATCGTGAAGAAAACGATGAACGTAAAGAAATTTCTCCGCTTATAATCGCGTCGTGAAAGCGGATACGCCAGCAGTGGGGCGACCAGCAGACTTAACGCCGTACCAACGACAGTGATAAAGATCGTTATGCCGTAGGCTTTCATCACCCTGGCCGCATTTGTCGAAAAGAGCCACTTATACGAATACAGTGACCACTCCTTCGGCCAGAAATTGTAACCGTAGGTTGCCAGCGCCTCCTCGCTCGTGAAAGACGATGCGATCAGCAAAACAAACGGCAGAATGGCACACAATGCACAAAACGTGAGGATCGTGTAAACGACGATCTTGAAAACACGGTTTGACTTACCGGATACCGCATTTGGATTCACGTTCTTACCTCCTTTTCTGTTCTCTGCCCATCTCAGAACAACGCATTTTCACGGTCTATCTTGCGGACGATCATATTGACGATAAACACCAGCAGGAATCCGCACACCGCCTGAAACGCGCTGGACGCAGATGCCGAGGAGATGTTGTTGAGTACCATCAGGCTTCTGTACACGTATGTATCAATTGTATTTGTGACATTGTACAGTGCGCCGGAATTCAGCGGCACCTGATAGAACAGGCCAAAGTCCGAATAGAATACGCGTCCTACCTGAAGCAGAGTCAGGGTCACAATCGTCGGTTTCAACTGCGGGATCGTAATGTGGGTGATCTGCTGCCACGGGCTGCAGCCGTCCACCTCAGCTGCCTCGTACAGTCCCCGGTCGATGCCGACGATAGACGACAGGAAGATGATCGAATTGTAGCCAAGCTGTTTCCAGTTGTTGATAAACACCAACAGAAATGGCCATAGTCCCTTTTCTCCATAGAAGTTCACGTCTGTTCCGCCCAGAACCGAAATGTTGATGAAGCCGGCCTCGTTGGACAGGAAGGCATAGACGATATAGGCCACGATAATCATGGAGATCAGCTGCGGCAGCAGGATCGTCGTCTGATAGAATGTCTGGACAACCTTCCGCGTCACGGCAAACAGGCAGATGCCGACCA
Organism: uncultured Oscillospiraceae bacterium; assembly: GCA_964396195.1. Classification (GTDB taxonomy): domain Bacteria; phylum Bacillota; class Clostridia; order Oscillospirales; family Oscillospiraceae; genus Enterenecus. The sequence goes on along the minus strand of CAYNEH010000045.1, from coordinate 7,556 downwards.
CCATACCCGTGAAAATGCCGATAGCGATAAACGCCAGATTGTACAGGATCGTATTCCGGGTAATGATCCACGCATCCTGAGAGCTGAACAGGTATTTGAAATTATCAAAGCCGCACCAGGGGCTGTTGAAAATACCCACCGAGTAGTCGATCTTTTTGAACGCGAGCAAGATGCCGAACATGGGAATGTAGTTGTTGATCAGCAGATACAGCAGTCCCGGCACCATCATGAAGTCCAGTGCGCTCAGCGCCTTAGCCTTATACAGAAGATACAGGCATCTGACAAAGATGGCAACAGCGGCAAGAGCCGGGATCAGGGAGAGAATGCTTTCCTCCGGATTTTTGGCCATCTCCAGCATCCCTTCCACGGTAACCGATCCGACCACGACCAGCGCGATGATCACCGCGGAAAGGATCAGCGCTGAAACCGCAACGCGGCGCTTGCGCATATCGGTGAAGACGGCCAATACTATAATCGCCGCCGCGCAAAGGATAATCAGGAGCGGAATCACATGAAAGCCTGTCGCCGCGCTGTCGCTTCCCACAATCTTGTGCGTCAGCATATCAAATCCCGTGTATGGGTGACTCACTTTTTTAAATGTGTAGCTTGCGAACGGAGCCGCCAGCAGCGCAATCACAGCCACCGGAAGGGTGACCATCTCAACGAGCCCGTTGAAAAAGCCGTTCTTCTTCAAATAACGCACGGCGGCCCAGAACGCCATCAGGCCGACCGCAATGAAGGCCAGATAGGAGTACTGCACGCCGACTCGTTTCGCGCCCGCCAGGCTCAACACCGTTTCGATCCGCATTGAAAAAACGATAATCGCCGCAATCGATACCAAGGAAGCCAACATATTCACGGCCGCCGTTACTTTTTTCGGCAGCTTCGCGGCAAGCAGCGAGGTCACAATCCCGATTACGGCGCAAGCTGCCACGATTACCATCCACGGATTTACGGCAACCGCTACCGTCCCGCCCGATACGGTTCCACCTGTCAGGAAGGTGTACCCGGAGATCGAATAAACTGTCTCATTATAGGTATATCCGACCAGAGGCAGGAGCAGAAGCGCAATCGCGGCCACCGAGAAAACAAGGGTATCCCAATGCACCCTGCTTTCGCGTTCCCCTCTTTTCGGAACAAGTTTTGTTTTCATCCCGTACATTCTCCCTTCCCGACTCACTTGCTGCCCGCGCTTTTCCGCAGAAGCTTCCAGCTTTCATTTTTCTCGTCTTCCGCGTTCCGTTCCTCTTCTGTCATGTACCTTCTGAACACTCCGCTGATCAGCCTTGTGCACAGGAGCATCCCGACGGCGGGCAAAAAGGCCAGCGTTTTCGGCCAGAGCCACACGCCAAGCACCACGGCGGCCACAATCATAATCAAGGCCAGTGTGACCGGCAGATGGCTGATGCTCAATTTCAGCGAATTGGAAACAATGACCTGCAGCGGCGCTTCAAAACGCGCGATATAGGCGCAGACATAGATGAAATACGCGGACAACCACGCCGAAAAAATAAGGATAAGCACCCAGAACTTACCCCACACTAATCCGTTTACGCTCAAGGAATGCAGCGTATAGATATCATATCCAAGTATTAATGCCGCGGCGGCAAATACAACGCCAACCACGAGCGACTGCCTGAAGTTTTTACGAAAAGCGGAGAAAAAATCAAAAAAAGCCGTACCGCGGTGATGCCATACGTCTTTATATACCGTGTCGTAACACGCCGCAGTGCTGGCGCCGATTGTGACAAGCGGGATGCTCGTCACAATCCATAGCATGTTGACCAGCAGCACGGAAATAATCTTTCGCGCGGCCATCATCAGCGGACTGTTTTCACCAAATGCTTGCTTCAAGATTTCTCTTTCTCCTTTTGGGCTCGCTCAGTGGTGGTTCATCTTGCTGCAATCGATTGCATTCCTTTTTCCTTTATACTAATCGTTTTCTTTCACCAAATCAATGCACTTTTTTTATAAAGCGACACATTTTTCTTTGTATGCAATGACGATTTTTGATTATCTGTTGCACTTGCCCACTGATTCATATATAATGCCTTTTGAAATGGATTGCGTTATATTTGACCTACAAGAGGTGAACAGCGTGACAATTTACGATATTGCTCAGGAGGCCGGGGTATCTGCCAGCACTGTTTCGCGCGTTTTGAATGGGAAAAAGGGCGTCAGTGCGGATACACGCCTGAAAATCGAATCTCTGCTGCAAAAGTACAACTTCGAGCCAAATGCTTCTGCGCAGGGGCTGGTCAGCCAGTCGTCCAAACTGGTGGGCATCATCATGTCCGACATCCGAACCCCCCATCACGCGGAAGGCGCCTACTATATCGAGCAGCAGCTGAGCGAAAACGGCTATTCATGCATTATCGTCAATTCGGGTTTCTCAGATCAATCAAGAGAAAACGGCATCCGCCTGCTTGCCGCAAGAAGGCCGGACGCCGTGGTGTTGATCGGGTCGACCTTTCAAAACGAAAACATCAAGCGCTCCATTCACAAATATCTGAGAAATCTGCCGGTTATCATCGAGAACGGCTTCATCGACCTTCCCAACGTATACAGTGTTCTGGCGGATGAGCAGAACGGCATCGCGGAATGTCTGCGCCTTCTCTACCGCAAGGGCCGCAAATCTCCATGTTATGCCACCATGACGGACACCCCCAGCAACCGCCTGAAAACCTCCGGGTTTGAGCAGGCGTGGTTAGAGCACAACCACAACCGGCAGCGCGGTGACGTACCGGTCTACCGGTTCGACCGCAGACAGGGCGAAGAGGAATGGACGACCTGCTATCACGCCACCCGAACGCTGATCCAGTCGCATCCGGAGATTGACTCCATTATTTTCTGTACCGATCTGTTCGCCAACGCGGGCGTTCGCGCCCTTTCCGATCTGGGGATCGATATCTCAGGCCAAGTTGCCGTGATCGGCGTGGACAATTCCATTTACGCAACACTGTGCCGTCCTCAGCTCACAACTTTGGACAACAAAATGCCGGAATTGAGTGTCGCCTGCTCAAACAATCTGATCCAGCTTCTGAAACACGAAAAGGTTTCCCGCCGGATGATGATTTTAAGCGATATCATCGAACGAGAAACCACATGAGTCACTTTTTATAATAACAAAACAGCCGTAGGCCATCCGTTCGGATGGCCTACGGCTGTTGTATTGGTATGGTCGCTTTTGGGGTGCAATTTGCAGTCCTGTAAAGCAGGACATCCACCCTCCCCTGCCGGCTTTGTCAGCCCTTCGGTTCCATGTGGGCAAAGATGACGTCCAGCAGTTCCTGCTTGCCGTCGCCCTTTTCTGCCGAAAACAGGATGGCGGGCACCTCATCTGGCAACTCCAGAGACGCGCGAATCTGGGCCAGATTGCCCTCGATTTCGCTCTTCTTCAGCTTGTCCAGCTTATTGGCCACCACCACAAAGGGCTTGCCGGAGGCAAGGAAAAAGTCGGACATGGTACGGTCGTCCGCCGTAGGTTTGTGGCGGGCGTCCACGATGAGTACGCCCAACGTCATAAGACTGGTGTCCGCAAACCAGCCTTCAATGAGTCTGCCCCAGCGATCCCGCTCCTGCTTGGACACCTTGGCGTAGCCGTAGCCGGGCAGATCCACAAGGTAGAGCTGCTTGTCAATGAGAAAATAATTGATGTGGGTGGTCTTGCCCGGGGCCGCGCCCACCCGGGCGAGGTTTTTCCGGTTGAGCAGCCGGTTGATTACCGAGGATTTGCCCACGTTAGATCGCCCGGCAAACACCACCTGCGGCAGCGTGTCTCGGGGAAAATCTGCTGTTTTAGCCGCTGAACGGACAAAATCCGCCTGGTTCAGATTAATTTTCATTCGACACCTCACTGGCAGACAGTTGAAACGCAGTGTCCCGCGTTTTTGCACGGCTCAGCCGCCGGGCGGACGCCGCTCTCTGCAGCGTGTTCCACCTTGCCGGACAGAGCTGCGGCCAGCACCTGATCCGCCTGCTCCACCGGGATGAAGCGCAATGCGGCCCGCACGGTCTGGTCGATCTCCTCCAGATCCTTCTGGTTTGCAGCGGGGATGATAACCGTAGTAATGCCGTTGCGCATGGCGGCCATGGTCTTTTCCCTCAGGCCACCGATGGGCAGCACCCGGCCCCGAAGAGTCACCTCGCCGGTCATGGCGATACCCCGGTGGACAGGGGTGTCTGTCAGGGCAGACACGATAGCCGTGGTGATGGCAATACCGGCAGATGGGCCGTCCTTGGGTACAGCCCCCTCCGGGAAGTGCACGTGGATGTCCTTATCCTTATAGAAGTTCGGCTCGATGCCGAGCTGCGTACTGCGGCTGCGGATGTAGGACAGGGCCGCATAGGCGGACTCCTTCATCACGTCACCCAGATTGCCGGTCAGCTCAATCTTGCCGGAGCCGGGCACCACGTTGGCCTCCACCTCCAGCAGCTCGCCGCCCACGGAAGTCCATGCAAGGCCGTTCACCACTCCCACAAGCTCCTCGTCGGGCAGCTTTTCCGGCAGGAAGCGGCGGACGCCCAGATACTGCTCCACGTTTTTCTCTGTCACGTGTACTGCCTTTACAGATTCGTCCACCAGAGCCATTGCGGCCTTCCGGCACAGGGCGGCAAGCTGCCGCTCCAGCACGCGGACACCGGATTCCTTCGTGTAACCGGTGATGATCTCCCGCAGGGCACCGTCGGTCACCTTCAGCTGCGCACGGCTCAGATTGTGACGCTTTTGCTCCCGGGGCAGCAGGTGCTTTTTGGCGATTTGGAGCTTTTCCTCGTCGGTATAGCTGGGCAGCTCGATAATCTCCATCCGGTCCAGCAGCGGGCGGGGAATTGTCTCGGTTGTGTTGGCGGTGGTGATGAACATCACGTCGGACAGGTCAAAGGGCAGCTCCAAAAAGTGATCCCGGAAGGTGGAGTTCTGCTCGCTGTCCAACACCTCAAGCAGCGCGGATGCCGGGTCACCCCGATGGTCTGTGCCCACCTTGTCAATCTCGTCCAGCAAAAGAAGCGGATTTGCGCTGCCCGCCTGCTGAATGGCGGCTATGATGCGTCCGGGCATGGCGCCCACGTAGGTCTTGCGGTGGCCGCGGATCTCCGCCTCGTCGTGGACACCGCCCAGTGAGATACGGGCCAGCTTCCGATTCATGGCCCGGGCCACGGACATGGCAATGGACGTCTTGCCCACGCCCGGAGGACCCACAAGGCAAATAATCTGCCCCTTCAGTTCCGGAGCTCTCTGCTTGACCGCCACAAATTCCAGAATGCGCTCCTTCACCTTCTCAAGGCCGAAGTGGTCGGCATCCAGCGCACGGCGCACAGCGGCGACACTCACCCGCTCCCGGGTCTTTGTCATCCACGGAAGCTCAAGGCAGGTATCAAGATACCCCCGAATTACGGAGCCTTCCGCCGAGCCGAAGGGCTGTTTTTCCAAGCGCTTGACCTCTTTTTCCAGCTTCTCACGCACCACGTCGGGCAGCTGGGTTTTAGCAATCTTCTCCCGGTATTCAGCAATCTCGTTATCGCTGTCACCTTCGCCCAGTTCCTGCTGGATGGCCTTCATCTGCTCCCGCAGAAAATATTCTCTCTGGTTCCCGGCCATCTGCTCGTGAACCTTGGCTTCCAGCTCCGTCTCCACCTCAAGAATGTCAATCTCCCGGCTCAGGATGCGCACCAGCTTGTCAAGGCGGCGGCCGGGGCACAGCTCCTCCAGAATGACCTGCTTGTCTTCATAGCGGAGGGGCAGATTCTGGGCGATGTAGTCTGCGATGTAGGCCGGGTCGTCGCTGGCCAGAATTTTCAGATATGTCTCCGACGTCACCCGGTCGGACAGTTCGGTGTAGCGCTCCACCAGCGAGTAGCACTGGCGCACCTGCGCCTCGGCTTTCGGGGAGTTGGTGCGGGGCTTCACCGCCGGGGGCAGCTCCTCTACTACGGCGGACAGATAAGGCTCAGTGCTCTGGACGTCCAGCAAACGGCCCCGGGCCGTTCCCTCCACCATAACCCGTACGTTGTTGTCCGGCAGACGCAGAATCTGACGCACAGAGGCAATGGTACCCACATCGTAAAGATCATTCCGGCCGGGAACATCTACCGTCAGATCCCGCTGGGTGACGAGGAAAATCGGCGTGCCGCCGCTCATGGCCGCGTCCAGCGCCTTGATCGATGCCTCCCGGGCCACGTCGAAGTGGAGCAGCATATTGGGGAACACGCAGATCCCGCGAAGGGCCAGTGCCGGCATGGTCACCGGACCGGCTGAAGCATTCGTCAATGTCATGATTTCGAACCTCCTTTGCAAAAAGCAGGGGTGCGGACCTGTGCCACCCCCCTGCTCTTCTGCACTCAGGCCGTCAAAACGGCCTGAACTATGTCAATATTGCGGAACATCAGGATGCAGTCCCGGAAGTCTTGGACTTTCCGCCCTTTTCCGTCCGCAGAGCCGCAGCACCCAGACGGGGCCGCGCCGGGCGGTTTTCCTGCCGCTCGATGATGGGCTGTGCCTCGCCGCGGATGGACTGGGGCGTAATGACCACTTTGGCGATGGACGGATCAGAGGGCACCTCGTACATAATGGGCGTCATGACCTCTTCCATCACGGCCCGCAAGCCGCGGGCACCGATCTCGCGCTCCACGGCTTTATCAGCCGCGGCCTCCAGCGCCTCCGGCTGGAACTCCAGCACTACATTGTCGTACTCCATCAGCTTCTCGTACTGCTTGACCAGCGCATTTTTCGGCTCGGTCAGGATGCGCACCAACTGATTACGATCCAGTGCCTTCAGCGAAGTGATGACCGGCAGACGGCCAACCAGTTCAGGGATGATACCGAACTTCAGCAGGTCGTGGGGCTGGACCTCCTTGAAGATGTCGATTTCCTTTCGTTCCGTCTTGGTCTTGATCTCTGCGCCGAAGCCGATGGACTTTCTGTCCAGCCGCTGCTCGATGATCTTTTCCAGACCATCGAACGCACCGCCGCAGATAAAAAGAATGTTTTTAGTGTCGATCTGGATAAACTCCTGATGGGGATGCTTGCGGCCGCCCTGGGGTGGGACGTTGGCCACAGTGCCTTCCAGAATCTTCAGCAGCGCCTGCTGCACGCCCTCGCCAGACACGTCGCGGGTGATGGAGGTGTTTTCACTCTTCCGGGCAATCTTGTCAATCTCATCCACGTAGATGATACCGCGCTCAGCAAGCTCGATATCGTAGTCTGCTGCCTGCACCAGCCGCAGAAGGATGTTCTCCACGTCATCGCCGACGTAGCCGGCTTCGGTGAGGGTGGTGGCGTCGGCAATGGCGAAGGGCACCTTCAACACCCGGGCCAGCGTCTGGGCAAAGAGGGTCTTGCCGCTGCCGGTTGGGCCGACCATCAGGATGTTGCTCTTCTGAAGCTCCACCTGATCTCCGCCGCCGAAATAAATGCGCTTGTAGTGGTTGTACACAGCCACAGACAGGGCCATTTTGGCCGCGTCCTGACCAATGATATACTCATCCAGAACCGCGCAAATCTCCTTGGGTGTTGGGATTACATCAGGCATATCCGGCACAACGGCGTGCTGCTCGTC
>CAYNEH010000044.1:0-11031 GCA_964396195.1 uncultured Oscillospiraceae bacterium | reverse complement strand
ATTCCCACTCCACCGTTGCGGGCGGCTTGGAGGTAATATCGTAGACGATGCGGTTGATACCAGGCACCTCGTTGACGATGCGCACGCTGACCCTATCCAGCACGTCATAGGGGATGCGCGCCCAGTCGGCGGTCATGAAGTCCTCTGTGGTTACGGCCCGCAGCGCCAGCACATGGTCGTAGCTCCGACCGTCACCCATGACGCCCACGGTGCGAGTATCGGTCAGGACGGCAAAATACTGGTTCAGGCGCTTGTTCTCCCCTGCCTTATCCAGCTCGTCGCGGAAAATGAAGTCCGCCAGACGAAGGGTGTCCGCCTTCTCCTTGGTGATACAGCCCATGATGCGGATGGCAAGGCCGGGGCCGGGGAAAGGCTGGCGGGAGACCAGATACTCAGGCAGACCCAGCTCACGGCCCAGCTGACGAACCTCGTCCTTGAACAACAGGCGCAGGGGCTCGATGATCTCCTTGAAATCCACGTAGTCAGGCAGACCGCCGACGTTGTGATGGCTCTTGATGACCGCGGCGTTGCCGAGGCCGGACTCAATGACATCGGGGTAAATAGTGCCCTGCGCCAGAAAATCAACGGCGCCGATCTTCTTGGACTCCTCCTCGAATACGCGGATGAACTCCTCGCCGATGATCTTGCGCTTGCGCTCCGGATCAGAAACGCCGTCCAGCTTGCTCAGGAAGCGCTGCTCCGCGTTCACCCGGACAAAATTGATGTCCCACTTGGCAAAGGCAGCCTCCACCTCATCGCCCTCGTTCAGGCGCATCAGGCCGTGGTCAACGAACACGCAGGTGAGCTGGGGGCCGACTGCTTCGGCCAGCAGCGCGGCCACAACGGAGGAATCTACGCCGCCGGACAGAGCCAGCAGCACCCGACCGCTGCCCACCTTCTCGCGGACGGCGGCAATGGCGGTCTTTTTGTAGTCGCCCATAGACCAATCCCCCGCCGCGTGGCAGACCTCATAGAGGAAATTGCGGATCATGTCCGTGCCGTGCTCGGTGTGGTTGACCTCCGGGTGGTACTGCACGCCGTAGAAGCCGCGGGCCTCGTCGGCGATAGCCACGTTGGGGCAGTTGTCGGAGTGGGCGGTGAGAGCAAAACCCTCGGGCACCCGGGCCATATAGTCACCATGGCTCATCCACGACACACCCTGCGCCGGCAGACCCTTGAAGAGTTTGCAGGAGGTATCATAATAGGTGACGGTCTTGCCGTACTCCCGGGCGGTATCGTCCTGCGCGGCGGTCACCTCGCCGCCCAGCGTGTGGGCCATAAGCTGGCAGCCGTAACAGATGCCCAGAATGGGAACACCCCAGGTAAAGATCTCGGGGTCCACGTGGGGCGAACTCTCCAGATAGACGGAATTGGGGCCGCCGGTAAAGATAATGCCGATGGGCTCCATAGCTTTCAGCTCAGGCAGCGGCGTGGTGCAGGGCTTGACCTCACAGTACACGCCGCACTCACGAACCCGGCGGGCAATGAGCTGGTTGTACTGGCCGCCGAAGTCCAGAACGATAACAGTTTGATGGGCCATGAGACACGCTCCCTCTTTTCAGTATTTTCAGTCCTTAACGATTCAAAATGATCAATCCGCATTGATCTCCGCGCCGCCCCACTCAACGACTGTAAAGCCATTCCGCTCCACAGCGTTCAGGAACTGCTCCGGCACGTCCACCGGCTCCTCAAGCCCCTGCCACGCCATGAACACCCGGATGAGCGTATCCGGTTCTGGGGCAACGGTGAGCGCCGCGCTGTCCGTGTAGGCGTCCGTCTGGAAGGAGATCAGGTTGTAGGCATTGCCCTCCATCCGGGGCAGCCAGTAGATGATGAACTCATCCGCTTCCCGGTCTGTCAGGCCGAGCCGGGACAGCGCCTGCTCCAGAAACTCCGCAGTGTCCTCCCCCGGAACACAAAATCCGGCAGAAAAATCGTAATCGGTGCGGCTGATGCCCTCCCAAAACAGGCAGTAGTATTCCCGGCCATGGTCATCGGTCAGGGTTCCGTCCGGCCGGGCGGTCACCGTCCAGCCGTCCTCATAGGCGGGATAGGCGGAGGTGATCGTCCCGTCGAAGTCCAGCTTCACGGTGACTGCTGTTTCAGTTTCCGGATACAGGTAAATGACTGGCTTGGCGGATGTGTTGTTGCCCCGGCAGCCGGCCAGCAGGCAGAGCAGCCCGACGCAGATCAGAATTGATACTCGTTTTTTCACAGAACATTCCTCCTTGACTCATTCTCTGTCTGTTCAGACGGAGCGCCGGGGAAATTTGTTCCAAAAAATCAGATCTTCGTGATGTCAATGGGGTGCAGATCCGCGCTTCTGCTCTGCTCCCGGACGGTGAGCATGGCCCGGGCGGTGTCGATGGCGGTGACACAGCCCACGGAATGCTCCACGGTGGCCCGGCGGATCTTGAAACCGTCAGTGTCGTGCTTCCGGCCCTTGGTGGGAGTGTTGATGACCAGATCGATTGTGCCGGAGGCAATCATATCGCCGATGTTCGGGTGCGCCTGCGAGATACGGGCAACCTGCGTGCACTCCACCCCGGCATCCCGCAGAGCCTTGCAGGTGCCCTCGGTAGCCAGGATTTCGATGCCCATGTCGGCAAAGCCTCTGGCAATGCCCACGATTTCGCCCTTGTCCTCGTCCTTGACGGTGACGATGATACGGCCGCCCTTCTTGGGCACCTTCATGTTGGCGCCCTTGAACGCCTTTAGCAGCGCCTGCGGGAAGGACTCCGCGATGCCAAGCACCTCGCCGGTGGACTTCATCTCGGGGCCGAGACCGGTGTCCACATCGGTGAGCTTCTCGAAGGAGAACACAGGCATCTTGACGGCATAATAATCCGCTTCCTTGTAAATGCCGGTGCCGTAGCCCAGATCACGGAGCTTCTGGCCCATCATGACCTTGGTGGCAAGGTCGATAACCGGCACGCCGGTGACCTTGGAAATATAGGGAATGGTACGGGAGGAACGGGGGTTGACCTCGATGACGTACACCTCGTCGTTGTAGATGATAAACTGGATGTTGACCAGACCAATGACGCCCAGTGCCTTGGAAAGGTCGTAGGTGTAGCGCTCGATGGTCTTCTTGTGCTTCTCCTCAATGTGGATGGACGGATACACGGAGATGGAGTCGCCGGAGTGAACGCCCGCACGCTCCACATGCTCCATGATGCCGGGGATGAGCACGTCCTCCCCGTCGAATACGCCGTCTACCTCCACCTCGCGGCCCATGAGGTACTTGTCCACCAGAATGGGGTGCTCCTGCACCGTCTGGTTGATGATGCGCATAAAGTCCTGAATATTGCGGTCGTTATAGGCGATTTCCATGCCCTGTCCGCCCAGCACGTAGGACGGACGCACCAGCACGGGGTATCCCACCTCGTGGGCAGCGGCCAGCGCTTCCTCGGTGGTAAACACCGTTTTGCCCTTGGCGCGGGGAATGCGGCACCGGTTCAGAATCTCGTCGAAACGCTCACGGTCCTCAGCGGCGTCCACGCCGTCGGAGGAGGTGCCCAGAATGGGCACGCCCATATCGGTGAGGGCCTTGGCCAGCTTGATAGCGGTCTGTCCGCCGAACTGAACCACCGCACCCCAGGGATGCTCCTGCTCCACGATGTTCTCCACGTCCTCGGCGGTCAGCGGCTCGAAATACAGCTTGTCCGCCACGTCGAAGTCGGTGGAAACGGTCTCCGGGTTGTTGTTGACGATAATGGTCTCACAGCCCAGCTTCTTCAGCGACCACACCGAGTGGACGGAGCAGTAGTCGAACTCGATGCCCTGGCCGATGCGGATGGGGCCGGAGCCGAGAACCAGCACCTTGCGCTTGCCGGAGCTGGGGGTCTCCGCCTCGTTCTCCTGATCGTAAGTGGAGTAGTAGTATGGGGTCTCCGCATCGAACTCGGCGGCGCAGGTGTCCACCATCTTGAAGGTGGGACGGATGCCCATGGACTCGCGCATGGCCTTGATCTCCTTGCGGTCCTTGCCGCAGAGGAAGCCGATATAGCTGTCGGCAAAGCCCATTTCCTTAGCAAGCTGTATGGTGGCGCGGTCCAGCTTGCCGGCCTTGAGGTCATTCTCCATGTTGACAATCATCTGGAGCCGGTCAAGGAACCAGCGATCGATCTTGGTGGCGTTGAAGATGACGTCGGGCGAAATGCCCCGGCGCAGAGCCTCGGTGACCACGAAAATGCGCTCATCGTCGATGTCGGACAGCTTCTCCTCAATTTCCTCGTCGCTCAGCTCGATGTGCTTGGGCAGACGCAGGGCGTGGACGTTCTGCTCCAGCGAGCGAACCGCCTTCATCAGCGCACCTTCAAAGGAATTGCCGATGGCCATGACCTCGCCGGTGGCCTTCATCTGGGTGCCCAGCGTGCGGCTGGCAGTTGTGAACTTGTCAAAGGGCAGACGGGGAATCTTCAGCACGCAGTAGTCCACCGTGGGCTCGAAGCAGGCGGTGGTCTTGCCGGTGACGGCGTTGGGAATCTCGTCCAGCGTATAGCCCAGCGCGATCTTGGCAGCGACCTTGGCGATGGGGTATCCGGTAGCCTTGGAAGCCAGCGCGGAGGAGCGGCTCACACGGGGGTTGACCTCAATGACTGCGTACTCGAAGGAGTCTGGATTCAGAGCAAACTGGCAGTTGCAGCCGCCCTCGATCTCCAGTGCGGAGATGATGTTCAAGGCAGCGGAGCGGAGCATCTGATACTCCCGGTTGGCCAGCGTCTGGGTTGGGGCCACCACGATGGAGTCTCCGGTGTGGACACCCACGGGATCCAGATTCTCCATGGAACAGATCTGGATGACGTTTCCGGCGGAATCCCGCATGACCTCGAACTCAATCTCTTTCCAGCCGGAGATACAGCGCTCAATCAGCACCTGACCCACACGGGACAGGTGGATGCCGCGGTCGGCAATCTCCCGGAGAGCCGGCTCATCATAAGCGATGCCGCCGCCGGTTCCACCCAGCGTGTACGCCGGACGGACAATGACCGGGTAGCCGATGCTCCCGGCAAAAGCCACCGCATCCTCCACGTTCTCCACCACTTCGGAGGTAACGCAGGGCTGGTTGATGGACTCCATGCAGTCCTTGAAGCCCTGCCGATCCTCCGCCTTGCGGATGGACTCGGGGCTGGTGCCCAGCAGGCGGACGCCGTACTTGGCAAGGGTACCGTCCTCGTGGAGCGCCATGGCCAGATTCAAACCGGTCTGACCGCCCAGCGTGGGCAGAATGGAGTCAGGCCGCTCCATCTGGATGACCTGTGTGACAGAGGCTGTGTTCAGCGGCTCGATATATACATGATCGGCGATATCCTTGTCGGTCATGATGGTGGCGGGGTTAGAGTTGACCAGAACGACCTCTACGCCCTCTTCCTTCAGAGCGCGGCAGGCCTGAGTCCCGGCATAGTCGAACTCAGCAGCCTGACCGATGACGATGGGGCCGGAGCCAATCACCAGAACTTTTTTGATTGCAGGATCCTTCGGCATTATCGGTCACCTCCCATATTTGCGATAAAGCGGTCGAACAGATACTCGGTATCCTCGGGGCCGGGGCTTGCCTCGGGGTGGAACTGGACGGTAAAGCAGTTGGGCCGCTTGTACTTCAGGCCCTCCACCGTTCCGTCGTTGACGTTGATGTGGGACACCTCGGCCACTGCCGGGTCCACGGAGTCCTCGTCCACCACGTAGCCGTGATTCTGGCTGGTGATGAAGCAGCGCCCGGCCTCCAGATCCTTCACCGGGTGGTTGCCGCCCCGGTGGCCGAACACCATCTTGTGGGTGGTGGCACCTGTGGCCAGCGCCAGCAGCTGATGGCCAAGGCAGACGGCGAAAATGGGCAGATCGGACTCGTACAGCTTCCGGATCTCGGCGATGATCTCCGTATTGTCGGCGGGGTCGCCGGGGCCGTTGGACAGCATGACGCCGTCAAAGCCGCCGGAGAGCACCTCGTCCGCGCCGGTGTGAGCGGGATACACCGTCACCTCGCAGCCACGGCGGCGCAGGCAGTCGATCATGTTCTGCTTGACGCCGTAGTCCATGAGGGCTACGCGGAAGCGCTGCTCGCTGTTCACGGGGGCGAAGATCTCCTTCACCGGGCGCGAGACCTTTTCCACCGTTCCCGCCACACGGTAGGCGCGGAGCTTTTCCATCACGTCATTGACATTAAAATGCTCCGCACAGGTGATCATGCCATTCATGGTCCCCTGATTGCGGAGGATACGGGTAAGCGCCCGGGTATCCACGCCCTCCACGCCTACGATATCATGCTCTTTCAGATAATTGTCCAGCGTTCCCTCACAGCGGAAATTGCTGCCCCGGGGGGCCAGATGACGGACGATAAACGCCTCCGCCCAAGGACGGCCGGACTCGTTGTCCTCACTGTTAACGCCATAGTTGCCGATCAGCGGATAACTCATAACGATACCCTGTCCGGCATAGGACGGATCGGTCAGGATCTCCTGATAACCGGTCATGGAGGTGTTGAATACCATCTCGCACACCCGGTCACCGCAGGCACCGATGGATTCGCCCTGAAACACGGCTCCGTTGGCCAAAATCAACGTTGCTTTCAAATATTATCGCCACCTCTTTATTATTTTTAAAATTTTACCGCAGATCTGAGAAAAACTCAAGGACAAGCCGCCCGCTTTTCCGCGAAAAATGCAAAATTGTAATTTTGGACAAACCGCAGGCGTATCCTGTCCCCCGGCGGGGCAATATGATCAAGCATATGTCTGAACCGGAGGCACAGCTATATTTGCCATTTTTGTCCGCACCATCATTCTCTGTCTGCTCATCATCGTGGGCATCTATCTGCCGGACAGCGGCACTTCCCTGCTCTTCGGCATCATCCCCATCGTCATGCTGCCGGCCGTGGTCTCCATTCCCGCGGATGAGCTGCCGAAAGCAGAACAGCCATGACCGGAATCATGCCTGTTCCAAGAAAATTTGATTTTACCGTCTTACCGGCAGGAAGCAACCGCCCGGTATTTTTCGTTTTACTTCTCTTTAAGCAGCTTGTTCAGCTCGTCCATAAACGTTCCAATGTCCTTGAACTGGCGGTACACCGACGCGAACCGGACATAGGACACCTCGTCCACATTTTTCAGTTTTTCCATGGCAAGTTCGCCGATCTCCGCGCTGCTTACCTCGCGCTCCATCTCGTTCTGGAGAGACTGCTCGATTTCGTCCGTCATCCGCTCCAGCGTGGCCACAGACACCGACCGCTTTTCGCATGCCTTAAGCATGCTGCTCAGCAGCTTGCTCCTGTCAAAGGCCTGACGGCTGCCGTCCTTCTTGATGACCACAAGCGGCAGACTCTCCATGGTCTCATAGGTCGTGAAACGCTTGTGGCAGGCAAGGCATTCCCGGCGGCGGCGGATGCTGCTCCCCTCCTCCGCGGGGCGGGAATCCACCACTTTACTTTCAAGATGGGCACAATACGGACATTTCAAAATGATCACCCTTCCGCAGATTACATTTTTGAAAATTATATCACAAACCGCGGCGGTTGTGTATCCCTAATTGAACATTTTCGGTATAATTTTACATCGGACGATGCATACTTGGGATAGTACAGTGCACACAAACAGGCAAGTATGGCAACCGGCAAAACTTCTATCCCGAAAGCAGGAAAAGCTGTCCGATGTGATGTCCGGCCGGATGCAGACAGGGCCGCTCCCCACGCCGCGCCGGAAAGGGACAAAGCCGGACGACCGGAAGGGTCAAGAGCTGTTTCACCCGGCGAATCCGTGAAAAATGCCGGTATTCTGCCGCCCTTCGCTTGACGCAAGCGCATGCCTGCGGTATATTTTTCACGAAGATTTTCTTTGGAACAGGAGAGAACCGCATGGAGAAAGCAAAAGTATATTTCACTGACTTCCGCACCAGAGCCTTTGGTGACGGTCTGCCCGCAAAACTCAAAAAGCTCATGCTGGCCGCAGGCATCCGGCAGATCGATATGGACGGAAAGTTCGTAGCCATCAAGCTCCACTTCGGTGAACTGGGCAACATCAGCTACCTGCGCCCCAACTACGCCCGGGCTGTGGCAGATCTGGTCAAAGAGCTGGGCGGCAAGCCTTTCCTCACCGACTGCAACACCATGTACCCCGGCAGCCGAAAAAATGCACTGGAGCATCTGGAATGCGCATGGCAGAACGGTTTCACCCCGCTGACGGTGGGTTGCCCCATCCTCATCGGTGACGGGTTGAAGGGCACGGACGACATTGCCGTCCCCGTTGTGGGCGGCGAATACGTCAAGGAGGCCAAGATTGGCCGGGCTGTCATGGACGCCGACGTATTCATCAGCCTGACCCATTTCAAGGGCCACGAGTTGACCGGCTTCGGCGGCGCCATCAAGAACATCGGCATGGGCTGCGGCTCCCGGGCAGGCAAGACCGAGCAGCACAGAAGCGGCAAGCCCAGCATCTCCGAAAAGCTCTGCCGCGGCTGCCGCCGGTGCCAGCGGGAGTGCGCCAACGAGGGACTGGTCTTTGACGGGCAGACCCACAAGATGCACGTGAATCACGACCACTGCGTGGGCTGCGGCCGTTGCCTCGGCGCGTGCAACTTCGACGCTATTTCCTTTGATGACTGCAACGCCAACAAAATTCTCAACTGCAAGATGGCGGAGTACACCAAGGCAGTGGTGGACGGGCGGCCCAGCTTCCATATCTCGCTGGTCGTAGACGTGTCCCCCAACTGTGACTGCCACTGCGAGAACGACGCACCCATCCTGCCCAATCTGGGCATGTTCGCCTCCTTCGACCCGCTGGCGCTGGATCAGGCCTGTGTGGACGCATGCATGGCCGCCGCGCCCCTGCCCAACAGCCAGCTGGGTGACCACATGGCCGCGCCCGGCTTCGTGGATCACCACGATCACTTTCTCAACTCCAACCCGGAGTCCGAATGGAAAAGCTGCCTTGCCCATGCGGAGAAAATCGGTCTCGGCACCCGGGACTACGAGCTGATCCGGCTGAAGGCGTAATGTGCAGAGAAAATGCCTGGCGGAATGATCCGCCAGGCTTCCGGCCCGTTGAAAAGGGCAAAGCCTTTTCCGGCGGAAAAAATGCGCCCCACCGAATCAGGCCATAGAGCAGCGGGAGGTTCCGCTCCCATTTCTGACCGAACCGGCAGCACTGTGACCTGCCGTCCGGCTTTCGGGCCATGCCGAAGCTGACATAAAACAAATCGCCCGGCCGGGATTTCCGGCCGGGCGATACTTTTTTATTTGTTCCAGTTCAGAACGTCCTTGTTCTTGATGAAGTACTCCACGCCGGAGTACAGGGTGGTGGCCGCGATGACCGCCACGCACACCCAGTTGAGCCACGCGGGGATGCGGAAGTGCATGATGCACAGGCAGATCATGGTGGAAGCGGTCTTGACCTTGCCGGACCATGCCGCGGCAATGACCCGGCCGTTGTCCACGGCCACCAGGCGCAGGCCGGACACGGCGAACTCCCGGGCCACCACGATGAGCAGAGCCCATGCGGGCAGGCGGCCCACCGAGCAGAACCACAGCATGGACGCGATGACCAGCACCTTGTCCGCCAGCGGGTCCATAAACTTGCCGAAATCGGTGATCTGGTTGTAGTGCCGGGCAATGTAGCCATCGGCCATGTCCGTCAGGCTGGCGATGATGAAGATGGCCAGCGCCACATACATGGAGCCGTGGAAGCCCCAGTACAGCACGATCATGTACACCGGGATGAGCAGCACCCGCAGCATGGTAAGTTTGTTGGCAGTATTCATTGGTTTATGTCTCCTTTTCCTGCTGCCGGGCCAATTCCCAGCTCTCAGGGTATTTTTTTCGCATATACCGGGCAAATGCACTGTCTTTGCGGAGCAGGCTGTGCTCCAGAATCGTGTCCTTCTCGTCCTGAACCGTCCACGCCCGGGACGCGTCCGTCTCCATGGCGTCTCACTCCTCGATCTCGCCGGTGAGGTCGCCGTCCGCCGTGCCGGTGATGCGCCCCCAGACAAACTCCCCCGCCGGGATCAGCCCCGCGGCGGTAAACAGCACCCGACCGTCGATGTCCACGGAGTCGGCGTAGGTCCGGCCCACGTAGCAGCCCTCGTTCTGGTCAAAGCCCTCGCACAGAACCTCCATACAGGTGCCCAGCCGGGCCTCGTTGTACTCGTCCATGATGCGGGACTGGAGGTCCACCACCAGCTCCACCCGGCGCTCCGCGACCTCCGGATCCACCTGATCCGGCATGGCGGCGGCCAGCGTCCCCTCCTCCGGGGAGTACTGGAACACGCCCGCCCGCTGAAGCTTCTGCTCCCGCAGGAACTGGCACAGCTCCTCGAACTCCGCCTCGCCCTCGCCGGGCAGGCCGCAGATAAGGGACGTGCGGATGACCACGTCGGGCATGGCCGCCCGGAGCTTTGCAAACAGTTCCTCGATCTCCGCTCTGGTGTTCCGGCGGCGCATAGACTTCAGAATGGCATCGTTGGCGTGCTGGATGGGAATGTCCAGGTAGTGGACAATCTTCTTTTCCCGGGCGATAACGTCGATCAGCTCGTCGGTGACCGCCTCCGGATAGAGGTAGTGGAGCCGGATCCAGTGGAAGTCCAGCTTGCACAGCTCGGTGAGCAGACCGGCCAGCGTAGTGCCGTCCTTCAGATCCCAGCCGTAACGGGTGATGTCCTGCGCGATGACAATCAGCTCCCTGACGCCCCGCTTGGCAAGACCCCTCGCCTCTTCCAGCAGCGCGTCCATGGAGCGGCTGCGGAAGCGGCCCCGGAGCTTGGGGATGATGCAGAAGGCACAGCCGTTGCTGCATCCCTCGGCAATTTTCAGATATGCAGTGTAGGGCGGCGTGGTGACGATGCGCTCACCGTCCTCATAGGTGCGGTTGATGTCGCCGAAGTGCTCCGCCTTTTCGCCGCCCATAAGCTCCGTGACGGCGGTCACGATATCGGTGTAGCTGCCGGTGCCCAGCATACCGTCTACCTCGGGCAGCTCCGTCCGGATGTCGTCGGAGTACCGCTGGGTCAGGCAGCCGGTGACCAGCAGCTTTTTCAGCTTGC
>CAYNEH010000043.1:7942-11077 GCA_964396195.1 uncultured Oscillospiraceae bacterium | reverse complement strand
ATGCCGGGCGCTGTTTATTTTCCTCGATTTATTCTGCGTTCTTTGCCGCTTCAAACTCCGCCTGAATTTCCGCGGAGGGTGCGGGCGTCAGCAGGGATACCACCACAATGACAAGGCAGGAGAACAGGAAGGCCGGCAGCAGCTCGTAAATGCCGAGCAAGCCGCCCATCGGCCGGATGACCAGCTTCCAGAAAAACACCATTCCGCCGCCGGCAACCATACCGGCCACCGCGCCGGCGCGGGTGATGCGCTTCCAGAACAGAGAGAGAATCATGACCGGGCCGAAGGTAGCGCCAAAGCCCGCCCACGCAAAGCTTACAATGGTAAAGATCACGCTGTTTTCATCCAGCGCGATGATGATACCCACCAGCGCTACCGCCAGCAGCGTAATGCGGCTGACCATCATGACCTGCCGGTCTGTGGCGTTTTTGCGCAGAATGCCCTGATAAATATTCTTGGAAAGCGCGGAGGCGGCAATGAGCAGATAGGAGTCCGACGAGCTGATGGTCGCCGCCAGAATTCCCGCCATAACTACGCCGGCCAGCAGCGGGTGCATCAGCACAGATGCCATGGATGCAAAAATATTTTCCGCGTCAGACGCAGTGAGATGGGCGGTGGGCAGCATGGCTCGACCGATGATACCGATCATAACGGCGGCGGTCAGAGAAATCAGCACCCACACCGTGGCGATCCGGCGGGACTTCGTCAGCTCATCCGTCCGGCGGATGGCGATGAAGCGCAGCAACACCTGCGGCATACCAAAATAGCCCAGACCCCAGCTCAGTGTGGAGAGGATTGTCAGGAAGCCGTAGCTCTCGCCCTCGCCGAACAGCGGCTGCCCCGACGCGGAGACAGCCTGAAGACCGTCCGCACCGATCTCAGGCGTGGCCAAGCCGAAAAAGGTGAAGAAGCCGGGAATGCTCTTTGCATTGTCAATCACCGCGCCCAGTCCGCCGGCGTTGGCCGTGCCCAGTCCAAGCACAGTAATCAGCGCACCGATCATGACGACAGCCTGCATGAAGTCGGACGCGCTCTCCGCCAGAAAGCCGCCGAGGAACGTATACACCAACACAAATACCGCCCCGACGATCATCATCAGGCGGTAGTCCGCGTTAAACAGCGTACTGAACAGCTTGCCGCAGGTGACAAAGCAGCTTCCTGCGTACACGGCGAAAAATACCAGAATAAACACGGCGGAGATCAGCATCAGCACCTTCTTTTTCTCATGAAAACGGTTGCTGAAAAAGTCCGGCAGCGTGATGGCGTTGTTGGCTACATAGGAATAACGCCGCAGACGTTTGGACACGAACAGCCAGTTGAGATACGTACCCAGCGCAAGGCCAATGGCCGTCCACGCCGCGTCCGCAAGGCCGCACCAATAGGCCACACCGGGCAGGCCCATCAGCAGCCAGCCACTCATATCGGATGCTTCGGCGCTCATGGCCGCGATCCACGGACCCAGCGAACGCCCACCGATAAAATAGTTTTCCGAGCTCTGATTGGCTCGCCTTGCAAAAAACAGCCCAATCCCGATGACTACCGCCATATAGCAGATCATCGCAATCAGAACCTGCACGGAGCTTCCATTCACAAAAATTCCTCCAACCCGTCCAGCGACACACTCTTGTGCCTGAAAATGGACAAAATGTAAATACTGTTTTAGTTTACTACACTTTGCTAAAGTAATCAATTATTATTTGAATTTCGTTCTATTTTTCACCAAATTGCACGAGAATTGTTGAGATAACCAGCAAATAACTATAATTTTCTCCACTAAATCGTTGAATTGCAGTCTTTTTATCGGATATATCTGTCTGCAATGCAAAAGACAGGGCGGATCGTTTTTCCATCCGCCCTGTCTTTCATACCCATCGTGACCGCACGAAACCCCCCGTATGGTTCACCCATACGGGGGGCTTTTCATGCTTTTATTCAACTGTATCCTCGTCCTCGACCTGCTTGCCGCAGTACTGGCAGTACGCCTTCTCATTTGTGGCCAGATACATGCCGCAGTGGGGGCACCGGTTATAGCGGCGATTCAGGACCAGCGCGGAAACCAGAAGAATGACGCCCACAACGGCCAGCGCTATGCCGATAAACTCCGCTTCGACGTAATAGCCGCAAATAAGGCCAATCAGCATCACGGCGACTCCCGTTCCCGCCAGCCTATTCCAAAGCTTTCTTGCCTTTTTCCGTGTCATGGTATGTCCCTTCCTTTCAAATCTCCATTTCCGCGGCGTACTTCCCGATCTGATTTCATCATACCATAAAGGGGTGAATCCGTCTACTGCCCGCAAAAAAACTCCGCATGGCGAACCATACGGAGTTTTTTCTGCGTCTTTTCAATACAAGCAGTAGTATTACAGTGAAATACAACCAGAAATCATCGTGTCAGCACCTCAATAGCCGCCGTTACTGCCCGGAGGGACAGCTCCGCCGTCATGCTGGGCTGGCCGGGCTTGTCAGTCACCTGCTCCGGAAGAAAGGGAATATGGATGAACCCGCTCCGTGCCGCCGGGTACTCCCGGGCCAGCAGATGAGCCACAACGTACATCAGGTGGTTGCAGACGTAGGTCCCCGCCGAGTTGGAGATTTCCGCCGGAACACCAGCCGCGCGCATGGCCTCAACCATGTCCCGCACCGGCAGGCGGCAGAGGTAGGCATCCGGCCCGTCGGCGGCGATGGGCACATCCACCGGCTGGTCGCCGTTGTTGTCCGGGATGCGGAAGTCGTCCACATTGACGGCCACCCGCTCAACCGTAACCGCCGACCGGCCACCGGCCTGACCGATGGACAGCACCACGTCGGGGGCGTTGGCCCGGATGACGGCTGTCACCGCATCCGCCGAACCACAACCCGTCACCGGCAGAATGGCGGTGACGATTTCCGCGCCGCCGATCTCGCCGGGCAGGGACTTCACCAACTCCATGGAAGGGTTGCGGCTCTCACCGCCAAAGGGCTCAAAGCCTGTCACGAGAATTTTCATCAAGCTCTCCCCTTTCTGTGGAAGCTGTCAGCGCTTCAGCTTCTGCCACTCGGACACCGCCAGTTCATCGCAGCGGTTGTTATATGGGTTTTGGGCGTGGCCCTTGACTCCCCATGGACGAGTCCATGGGGACCCCTTTGATTTGACTT
>CAYNEH010000043.1:1958-7842 GCA_964396195.1 uncultured Oscillospiraceae bacterium | reverse complement strand
GCGTGGCCCTTGACTCCCCATGGACGAGTCCATGGGGACCCCTTTGATTTGACTTGCGCGGGCGAAGTGAATTCGCCCTTGCGCCAAGGTTTTGCCGCTGGCAAAACGCTTGTACGCCGCACCCGCGGCGGGCTGGGTCAAGGGCCTTACCCCTTCAGCTTCTGCCACTCGGACACTGCCAATTCATCGCAGCGGTTGTTATATGGGTTTTGGGCGTGGCCCTTGACCCAGTGGAGCGTCACCTGATGGGTGTCGCACAGGTCCAGCAGCCGTCCCCAGAGGTCGGGGTTCAGGGCGGGCTTTTTATCGCCCTTGACCCAGCCTTTGGCACGCCAGCTTTTCGCCCAGCCCTTCTCCAACGCATCGATGACATACTTGGAGTCGGAGTACAGATCCACGGCGCAGGGTTCCTTCAAGGCTTCCAGCCCGCGGATGACGGCGGTCAGCTCCATGCGGTTGTTGGTGGTGGACGGCTCGCCGCCGCTCAGTTCCTTTTTGTACGCCCCGTACATCAAAATGGCCCCCCAGCCTCCCGGGCCGGGGTTCCCGGAGCACGCTCCGTCGGTGTATAACGTAACTGTTTTCATGTGATCCTCCCGGGGGCCATTTTGTACGCGCTTCAAAGCTTCTTCATAATTTTCCGCTTCTTCTCCCGGTACTCCTCATCGGTGAGCAGACCTGCGTCCCGCAGGGTCTCCAGCTGCTCCAGCTTCCGCTGAGGTGACAGTGCGACGGAACGGATATGATCGTGTTCCTCATCGACGGGCTGATACACCTGCTGATCTGCCCGCTGACTTTCCGCCGGACGGGGCGCGGCGGAGGACGCGGGCCGGGCAGGCTCCTGCTCGTCTGTCCGGCGGCGGCCGGCAGACGACTTGCCCGCCATGCCCTTGGTTGCAATGCGGATAAAATACACGCAGAACAGAATCCATACCAGTCCAAAGATGGGTACGTTGGGCAGCAGCATCACAACGCCGATCACAAGAAACACGATGGACACGATCAAAAGCGGGAGCATCACCAGCCCGTTGGCACTGCCCCGGTTCCGGCTGTTCCGCCGGTCATTATTCATTCCGGCCATGGCTTACTCCTGATTTTCCACAGTCTCCGCGGTTTCTGCGGAAGTTTCCGCCGGCTCCTTATCGGCAAGCGCCATGGCGATGACGCTGTCGCCCTCCTCCTTCAGGCGCATGACGATGACGCCCTGCGTGGCGCGGCCCGCAATGCGGATGGAATCCACGTCCGTGCGGATGAGGGTACCGGACTGGGTGACCAGCAGCAGATCCTCGCTGCCATCCACCACCTTGATGCCCACCACGGAGCCGGTCTTTTCCGTGATCTCGTAGTTCTTCACGCCGAGACCGCCGCGGTTGGTGATGCGATACTCCTCCACGGGGGTGCGCTTGCCGTAGCCCTTCTCAGTGATGGACAGCACGCAGGCCCCTTCTCTCGCCCGGGCGGCGCCCACCACGTAGTCGCCCTCACGCAGGCGGATGCCCCGGACGCCAACGGCGGTACGGCCGGTGGGCCGGACGTCGTTTTCGTCGAAGCAGATGGCCATGCCGTCGTGGGTGGCGATGAAGATCTTCTGGTTTCCATCGGTCTCCCGTACCTCGATGAGCTGGTCGCCCTCCTCCAGCGTCAGGGCGCGGATGCCGTTGTTCCGGAGGTTCTTCAACGCCGTGACGGCCAGACGCTTCACGGTGCCGTTCCGGGTGACCATGGTGAGGAAGCGGTCCTCGTTGGTAAGATCCCGAGTGTGAATTATGGCGGACACCTTCTCGTCACCGTCCACCTGAAGGATGTTGACGATGTTGCTGCCCCGGGCGGTGCGGCCCGCCTCCGGAATCTGATAGCCCTTCTTACGGAACACCCGGCCCTTGTCGGTGAAGAAGAAAATATGGTCGTGGGTGGAGGCAGTGAACACGGTGTTCACATAGTCCTCCTCCCGGGTGGACATGGACTTCTTGCCCATGCCGCCCTTGCCCTGAGCCGCATACTCGCTGGCGCTGGTGCGCTTGATGTAGCCGTTGGCGGTCATGGTAAAGACACACTGCTCCTCCTCGATGAGATCCTCCACATCCAGATCGTCCTCGGCAAAGCCGATCTCGGTCTTGCGGTCGTCGCCGTACTTGTCCCGGATCTCAATGAGCTCGTCCTTGAGGACGCCGCGGAGCATCCCCTCGTCGCTGAGCAGCTGGTTATAATAGGCAATCTTCTTTTCCAGTTCCTGATACTCGGCCTCCAGCTTCTCCTTTTCCAGTCCCTGCAGGCGCTTGAGCTGCATGTCCAGAATGGCCTGCGCCTGCACATCGGACAGGCCGAAGCGGTTCATCAGATTTTCCTTGGCGTCATCGTAGCTCTCCCGGATGATGCGGATGACCTCATCGATGTTGTCCTGCGCGATGAGCAGACCCTCCAGCAGATGGGCGCGCTCCTGCGCCTTCCGCAGGTCGTACCGGGTGCGCCGGGTGATGACTTCTTCCTGAAAGGCGATATACTCGTCCAGCATCTGCCGCAGCGTCAGCGTTCTGGGGTGCAGATGTCCGTTCTGCTTGACCAGAGCCAGCATGACCACGGCGAAGGTAGTCTGCATCTGAGTCTGGGCGAACAGGCGGTTGAGCATCACCTGGGGATTGGCATCCTTTTTCAGCTCAATGACGATGCGCATACCCTTCTTGCCGTCTGACTCGTCCCGCAGACCGGAAATACCTTCCAGCCGCTTTTCCTTCACCTGATCGGCGATATTCTCCACCAGACGGGATTTGTTCACCTGATAGGGCAGCTCCGTGACGATGATGCGGGTGCGGCCGTTGCCGAACTCCTCCATCTCCGTCCGGGCGCGGACACGGATGTGGCCCTTGCCGGTACCGTAAGCGGCGCGAATGCCGGAGCGGCCCATGATGATGCCACGGGTGGGAAAATCCGGACCCTTGATGTGCTCCATCAGGTCATCCAGCGTGGCGTTCTCATTGTCGAGGACGCAGATAACGGCATTGATGACCTCCCGCAGGTTGTGGGGCGGGATGTTGGTGGTCATGCCCACGGCGATGCCGGAGGAGCCGTTGACCAGCAGATTGGGAAACCGGGAGGGCACCACCTGCGGCTCCTTCAGGCTCTCGTCAAAGTTGGGATCCCAGTCCACGGTGTCCTTATCGATATCCCGCATAAGCTCGTTGCAGATCTTGGACATACGGGCCTCGGTATAACGGTAGGCGGCGGGGGGATCGCCGTCCACGGAACCAAAGTTGCCGTGGCCGTCCACCAGCGGATACCGCATAGAGAAGTCCTGCGCCAGGCGAACCATGGCGTCGTATACGGAGGTGTCGCCGTGGGGGTGATATTTACCCAGCACGTCACCCACGCAGGTGGCGGACTTCTTGAAGGGCTTGTCCGAGGTCAGGCCCGTCTCGTACATGGAGTATAGAATACGCCGGTGAACGGGCTTCAGGCCGTCCCGCACGTCGGGCAGGGCGCGGCCCACAATGACGGACATGGCGTACTCGATGTACGCGCTCTCCATCTCGTGCTCCAGGTTGATGTTTACTATTTTCTGATTGGGAAAGGATATATCCCGGGTCAGATAATCGTCTTTATTGGGCATGTCTGAGGTTCCTCCTCTGCGCTTGTGTGTCGCTTAAGCTTCTTAGTAGTCAAGGTTGATGGCCTTCGCTGCGTTCATCTCAATATACTCCCGGCGCGGCTCCACCTTCTCGCCCATGAGCAGGGTGAAAATCTCGTCCGCCCGCACCGCATCCTCCATGGTGATGCGCTTGAGGGTGCGGGTCTCGGGGTTCATGGTGGTGTCCCAGAGTTCGTGGGCGTCCATTTCGCCCAGACCCTTGAACCGGCTGATGTCTACCTTGGCGTTGGGGTTGTCGCCCCGCAGCTCGGCGGAGATGGCGTCTCGCTCCTCCTCAGAGAAGGCCAGCCGGGTGGTCTTGCCCCGGGTGAGCTTGAACAGCGGCGGCACGGCGGCGTACACATAGCCCCGCTCCACCAGCGGCCGCATGAAGCGGAAGAAGAACGTCAGCAGCAGCGTCCGGATGTGGGAGCCGTCCACATCGGCATCGGCCATGATGATGACCTTGTGATAGCGCAGCTTGCTCTCGTCGAAATCGTCGCCCAGTCCCGCACCCAGCGCGGTGATGACGGGCTGGAGCTTGTCGTTGCCGTAAATTTTGTCCGCCCGGGCCTTCTCCACGTTGAGCATCTTGCCCCACAGGGGGAGAATGGCCTGGAACCGGGAGTCCCTGCCCTGCTTGGCGGAGCCGCCGGCGGAGTCTCCCTCGACGATGTAGATCTCGGTGAGAGATGCGTCCCGCTCATTGCAGTCGGCCAGTTTGCCGGGGAGGGTGGCGCCGTCCAGCGCGTTTTTCCGGCGGATGTTCTCCCGGGCGCGGCGGGCGGCCTCCCGGGCGCGGTTGGCCATCATGGCCTTGTCCAGAATCGCCCGGCCCACGGCGGGGTTCTCTTCGAGGAACTGTTCCAGCTTATCGCTGACAATGTTGTTCACCAGCGTACGGATCTCGCTGTTGCCCAGCTTGGCCTTTGTCTGGCCCTCGAACTGGGCCTCGGTGAGCTTGACGGAGATGACGCAGGTCAGGCCCTCCCGGCAGTCCTCGCCGGACACCTTGTCGTCCCCCTTGAGGATGCCCGCCTTTTTTCCGTAGGCGTTGAGCACGTTGGTGAGAGCCCGCTTGAAGCCCTCCTCGTGCATACCGCCCTCCGGGGTGTGGACGTTATTGGCAAAGGAGACGATGATCTCGTTATAGCTGTCGTTGTACTGGAGGGCGATTTCTGCCATGGAGTCGTCCTTCATGCCGGACATGTAGACCACGCCGTCGTGGATAGCGGTCTTGTTCTTGTTGATGAAGGTGACGAACTCCCGGATGCCGCCCTCGTAGTGCATGGTCTCCTCCTGCTCCTGCCCGGGGCGGCGGTCAGCCATGAGGATCTTCACCCCGGCGTTGAGGAAGGCCTGCTCCCGCATGCGCTTGTGGAGGGTCTCGTAGTCATAGACGGTATCCTCGAACATATCGGGGTCGGGCTTGAAAGTGACCTCGGTGCCGGTGTGGTCGGTGGTGCCCACGATCTTCATTTCCTGAGTGATATCGCCCCGGGAGAACTTCATCTCGTAGATATTGCCGTTCTTGTGGACCCGCACCTCCAGCCATTCGGACAGGGCGTTGACCACGGACGCACCAACGCCGTGAAGGCCGCCGGACACCTTGTATCCGCCGCCGCCGAACTTGCCGCCGGCGTGAAGCACGGTGTAAACGACTTCCAGCGCGGGCCGCCCGGTCTGCTGCTGGATGTCCACGGGGATGCCGCGGCCGTTGTCGGTGACCCGGATTACGTCGCCGTCCAGAATCTCCACCGTAATCTTGTTACAGTAGCCCGCCAGCGCCTCGTCAATGGCATTGTCCACAATCTCGTACACCAGATGGTGCAGGCCGGAGGACGAGGTAGAGCCGATATACATGCCCGGACGCTTCCGGACGGCTTCAAGTCCCTCCAGCACCTGGATTTCAGATGCGCCGTACTCGTGATCGACGGCAGTGGGATTGTTCTGTTCCATCAAATCAGACATAGAAAAACCTCCATGGGTAAATTACAGGTCGTAAATGCCGCCGCTCTCCGCCCGGCGGAGCAGCGTGGCCGTGTTGAGCTGGGTGATGTACACCGTGGGCGGGCCGTCCTCCTCCTGACAGAGCACAAAGGAACGGGGCAGGTCGTCGCCCACCGTCACCAGCCGTCCCTCCTGCTCCGCCATCTCCAAAAAGCGGCGTGTCCGGTGGGACCAAGTTGTATTATCAAGGTCAAATATGCCGAGAACTGCGTTCTCCGGCACCATGACCGATTGACCTAAATGAAGAAACAT
>CAYNEH010000043.1:0-1858 GCA_964396195.1 uncultured Oscillospiraceae bacterium | reverse complement strand
TGCCGAGAACTGCGTTCTCCGGCACCATGACCGATTGACCTAAATGAAGAAACATTTATTTATTTTCCCACAAGGTCTACCCTGTGGTGCTCCTTTTATTTCAATATCAGTACGGCACACATAAGCCGGAGCATATCGGAAAAGGCTTTGCCTTTTTCGACGAGCTATGTCTCACCAGCCGTCCGTCCGCGATATGGAACGCCGCGCCGGAGCGCAGCTGGATGAGCTTCTCCTCCTCGCAGCACGTGATGAACCCCCCACAGGGCAGACCCTGTGGGGACCCCTTTTTGATTTTAATGCTCGCCCGAAGTGAATTCGGGCTCCGCCAGGATTTTTGCTTCGCAAAAATGCCTGTACGGCGCACCCGCGCCGATATCAGGTGTTCATCACACCAGTTTGCCGTCCGCGATATGGAACGCCGCGCCGGAGCGCAGCTGAATGAGCTTCTCCTCCTCGCAGCACGTAATAAACACCTGACCGGAGGTGATGCGGTTAAGAACAAATTCCTGCCTGCGGCCGTCCAGTTCGCTGAGCACGTCGTCCAGCAGCAGCACCGGCCACTGACCTGTGTCCCCGTAGAAAATCTCCCGGGCCGCCAGCTTCAGAGCCAAAGCCGCCGTTCTGGTCTGGCCCTGCGATGCATAAGCCTTCGCCGGATTTCCGTCGATGTCCACGGCCAGATCATCCTTGTGGGGTCCGGACAGGCACAGCCGCGCGTCGATTTCTGCCTGACGGTGCCGCTCCTGATGCTCCAGCAGCTGGGGCAGCAACTCCTTCGGGCTGCGCTCCGGGTCAGTGACGGTGGACACCGTCTCGTACCGCAGCTCCATCTTCTCCGACCCGCCGGAGCAGGCGGCGTGGATAGCGGGAGCCGTCTCACGAAGGCGCCGGATGAAGTGTGCACGGTAATGGATCAGAATCGCGCCGCACTGGGCCATCCGCAGGGAAAAATCATCCAGCGTATCCAGCAGGTCGGGGTGCTCTCCGCAGTCCCGCAGAATGCGCAGCTTGTGCTCCTTGAGCCTTTTATACTCCGCGAGAGCCGCGGCGTACCGTGGTCGGAGCTGGCAGATGCAGTCGTCCAGAAACTGTCTCCGCTCACTGCTGCCCGCACGGATGAGGTACAGATTCTCCGGGCAGAACAGCACGGTGTTCAGGATGCCGGACAGCTCTCCCGCCGTTTTCAGACGCACGCCGTTAGACAGAATCTGTCGCCGGGCCCCCCGATGGAGGGAAATCTCCAGCGTAAAATCCCGGTCCCGCCCGGCCACCTCGCCCTTCAGAAAGGCGTGATCTACGCCGAACTGGATCAGCTCCCGGTCGTATCTGGCCCTGTGAGAAGAGGCGGTGGACAGATAGGCGATGGCCTCCAGCAGGTTGGTTTTTCCCTGAGCGTTGTCCCCATAAATGACGTTGACGCCGGGGTGAAACCGGGCGTCCAGATGGACATAGTTCCGGAAAAAATCCAGCGTGATGCCTTTGACCGTCATTCCACCAGCAGGGCGATTTCGCCGCCCAGCTCCACCCGGTCACCGGGCCGGATTTTCTTGCCCCTCATGGTACAGACCTCGCCGTTCACCGTCACATCGCCGTCCTGAATGGCCAGCTTCGCCTCTCCCCCGGTGGCCACGGCGTTGGCGAACTTGAGGAGGGCGTCCAGCTTGATGAACTCCGTGGTGATTTTGATATGTTCTTCCTGCATAATGGCCTCCAAATTCACAAGGGCAAGGCCCTTGTATCCTTTTCGTATTCGCCGAAAAATCGGCGATGATTTTGGTGCGTCCTGCGGACGCTCCGCTGGGGATTACTTTCTGTGTGAACAGAAAGTAACAAGAACCAAAGGGCTGCGCCCTTTGGG
>CAYNEH010000042.1:0-11148 GCA_964396195.1 uncultured Oscillospiraceae bacterium | reverse complement strand
TAGCTGGTTCGGCCATCGGTAGGCGCCTACATTGCAAGTTTGCTTGTTGTTGCGGTAGCGCTATCGAGCGCATTTCTCACAGGTCACCACCAGCGCAGCGGCAGCGGAGATAGAAGTACAGCGTCTTAACAAAGTAGTCGGAAGGACTTCTGCGGCATAGCACAAGCAAGACTATGCCAGACCCCTTCAAGGGGTACACAGGGGATTATCCCCTGTGCGCTTCTTTGGTGACTTTCTGTGCGGACAGAAAGTCACCCCAGCGGAGCGTCCGCGGAGGACGCTCAAAGTTCCTCGCCGATTTTTCGGCGAATACGAAAAAGGTGCCCGCAGGCGAAACCTGCTTGTTCTTTCGCGAAAGAATAAGGATGCAGAGCTTCGCTCTGCGCATTTGAAAGGAGGGACAGCCATGCCCCGCAAAGCCAAACGCGACCTGACCATCGAAGAACAGCTGGCACGCGGACCTATTGACCTGCCTTTCCTGACACTGGTGCTGCTGCTGCTGGTGGTGGGACTGGTGATGCTGCTGTCCGCCTCCTACCCCTCCGCCTACTATAACCTCGACGATGCGGTGAACACCCAGGGGAATCCCTACTACTACTTCCGGCGGCAGGCGATCTTTGCCGGATTGGGCCTCGTTGTCATGTTCGTCATCTCCAAGTTCAACTACCAGCATTTCCGCTGGATGTCCGTATTTGTGCTGGGCGGCTCCATCGTGCTGATGCTGATGGTGTTCACTCCGCTGGGCCGCGCGGTGGGCGTGGCCCGCCGCTGGCTGGTGATCTTCGGTATCCGCTTCCAGCCCTCCGAGCTTGCCAAGGCGGGCGTTATCATGTTTTTTGCCGCCCGGCTGTCCAAGCGAGGGAGCCAACTGCGTGAGCCGAAAAAGTGGAACCGCCGCACCCTCATGGGCCGTCTGGGGGAGTTTTTTGACCGCATCGGCCTGCTGGAGCTGATCCCATACGGGCTGGTGCTGGCGCTGGTGCTGGGGATTCTGGTGCTTCAGCACCACATGTCCGGCATGATCCTCATCACCATCGGTGCGGTGTCCGTGCTGTACGCCTCCGGCATCCGGTCCGGCTGGTTCATAGCGGGCGGCGCGGTGGTGGCCGCCGCCTTTACCTACATTGTGATGAACACCGATTATATGACCGCCCGCATCAACGCGTGGCGGGACCCCATGAGCGACCTTCAGGGCAGCGGCTATCAGCTCTATCAGTCCCAGATTGCCATCGGCTCCGGCGGCCTGCTGGGGCTGGGGCTGGGAAACAGCAAGCAGAAATTTCTCTTTCTTCCCGAGGAGCACAACGACTGCATTTTCGCTATCGTGTGCGAGGAGCTGGGCTTTGTGGGGGCGCTTGTTATTATCCTGCTGTTCGCCTTGCTCATCATCCGGGGCTACTGGCTGGCTCTTCACGCCCGGGATCGGTTCGGCACACTGCTCATCGTGGGCATCAACACCCTGTTTGCCGCCCAGGTGATCTTCAACATCGCCGTGGTCACCGGCACCATCCCCACTACCGGCATCTCTCTGCCCTTTTTCAGCTACGGCGGCACCGCGCTGCTGATACAGCTGGCTGAAATGGGCGTCATATTGAGCGTATCCCGTCAAATCCCTGCCGCACGCGCGGGGTAAAGAGAATGGAGTGTAGTCATATGAAACTGTTGTTGACCTGCGGCGGAACTGCCGGTCACGTCTATCCCGCCGTGGCGCTGGCCCGGGTGTTTGAAAAGCACTACCCCGATTGTCAGGTGCTGTTCGTCGGTGCAGACGGCGGCATGGAGCTGAAGCTGGTGGAGAAAGAGGGCTATCCCATCAAGACCGTCACCATCTCCAACTTCCGCCGCACCCTGTCCCCCAAGCAGTGGGGGCACAACCTGAAAAGTGCATGGAACGTGGTGGCCTCCCGTCGTCAGGCGGCGGCCATTTTGAAGGATTTTGGCCCAGACCTGGTGGTGGGTACCGGCGGCTACGCATCCTTCCCGTGCGTGCGGCAGGCCGCCCGCATGGGTATCCCCACCGCCATCCACGAGTCCAACGCCACCCCGGGCCTTACCACCCGTACGCTGGCCAAGGAAGTGGACATGGTCATGGTGGGCTTTGAGGAGGCCGTGAGCCACTACGAGGACCCCTCCAAGGTGAAGGTGACGGGCACGCCTGTCCGGCCCGAGTTCTTCGCCATGAGCCGGGAAGAGGCCCGGGCGAAGCTGGGTCTCACCGACGACAAGCCGCTGGTGCTGTCTTTCTGGGGCTCCCTGGGAGCCACGGTGATGAACGGCGAGATGGTGGACTTCGCGGCCCGTTGGCTGGAGGAGGGCAAGCCCTTCCACCACATCCACGGCGCGGGCCGGGATTTCGAAACCATGAAGCAGGCCCTGTCCGACCGGGGGCTGGACCCGGAGCAGTTTGACCTCCGGCAGTATATCTACGACATGCCCGTCATCATGGCGGCGGCGGACATCGTGCTGTGCCGGGCGGGAGCGTCCACCCTCAGCGAGCTGACTGCCACCGGCAAGCCGGCGGTCATCGTGCCGTCGCCCAACGTCACCGCCAACCACCAGTACAAAAACGCCAAGGTGCTGGCCGACCGGGGCGGCGCCCTCCTCATTGAGGAAAAGGACTGCACCGGCGCAAAGCTGTACGACGCGGTGAGCGGCCTGCTGGCCGACGGCGTGAAGCGGGAGAACATGCGGCAGGCTCAGCTGTCCATCGCCGTCCCCACGGCGGCGGAGGATATTTACGAGGCCCTTTCCGCCCTGCTGGCGAAGCATTGACAAAAAACGGGGCATTTTCACAGGATGAACTGACTTCATCAGATGGGGCGGACATCACGGCAGAGGGCCGGGCGGAAACATGACCCGCCGGGAGTGCGGCTCCGGCTGACGATTGACAAAAGCGAAGGGAGGCGGCGCAGCTGTGGCCAGCGAACGCAGACACAAATCAAGACCCCGGCGGCGCCGGGGGCGGTTCGGCTTTGCCTATAAGCTGCTGTCCGTCCTTCTGGTCATCGCAGCTGTTGTGGCGGCCTGCCTGGTCTTTTTCCGGATCAACCAGGTGACGGTGACGGGCAACGCCCGGTACACGGCGGAGGAGATTGCCGACGTGTCCGGCATCCGGACGGGGGATAACCTCATCGCCCTGTCAAAAAGCAAAATAGCCGCCCGAATCCGCACCCGTCTGCCCTACGTCCAGTCGGTGTCTATCCGCCGGGCGCTGCCGGATACGGTAATACTCACTGTCACGGAGCACACGGCGGCTGCCGCCGTGTCCGACGGGACGAACTGGTGGTATATCTCTGCCCAGGGCAAACTGCTGGAGACAGTGTCCTCGCCCGGGTCGATCATCCGGATCACCGGCCTGACGGCGGTGGAGCCGGAGCTGGGCGGCAAGCTGGCGGTGTCCGAGGAGTATGAAAATCGCCTGACCTATGTGCTGTCCCTCCTGTCCGCACTGGATGACCGGGGAATGCTGGCCGACTGCACGGCCCTTGACTGCTCTTCCGCCGGCGTGCTGTGGCTGGACTACCTGAATTTCCGGCTGAAGCTGCCGTCCACCGGGGACTTTTCCTATATGCTCACTCTGCTGGACGGGGCGTTTGACAGCGGCCGGGTGAGCCGGGAGGACGCGGGCACCTTCGACTTCGCGTCCGCCGAAGGGAAGGCCATTTACAGCAAATCCTGACAGACAGGCGGCCCGGATGTTCCCGGATTCGGAACTGGGCCGCCTTTTTGGTGCGTTTGCGGAGAAAACCGATATTTTTCTATTGACCGGACCGGGAAAATGGACTACAATGATACAAAATATAGATTCTTTTCGCGAACATCTTACAACAACTTGTTTATATATTGGAGGGGCATTTTATGGCGTTTATGATGGACTCCGACCTCCGGGGCCAGGATGTGCTGAAGGTCATCGGCGTAGGCGGCGGCGGCAATAACGTAGTGAACCGGATGGTCAGTTCCGGGATGCAGGGCGTGGAATTTATCGCGGTGAATACCGACCAGCAGGTGCTCAACGCGTCTCAGGCCACCCAGAAGCTCACCATCGGCGAAAAGCTCACCGGCGGCAAGGGCGCGGGCGCGAACCCCGAGGTGGGCCGCGAGTCCGCCAAGGAGAGCCGAGAGCAGATCGCGGCACTGCTGGAGGGTACTGACATGGTGTTTGTCACTGCCGGTATGGGCGGCGGCACGGGCACCGGTGCGGCTCCTGTGGTGGCCGAGATTGCCAAGGAGCGCGGTATCCTCACCGTGGGCGTTGTCACCAAGCCTTTCGCCTTCGAGGGCAAGCGCCGCATGGATCAGGCCATGAAGGGTATTGAGGAGCTTAAGGAAAAGGTGGATGCGCTGGTCATCATCCCCAACGACCGCCTGAAGTACGCCACCGACGAGAAGATCACCTTCGCCAACGCCTTCGCCATTGCCGATGATGTGCTGCGGCAGGCGGTGCAGTCCATTTCCGACCTGATCAAGACCACAGGCCTGATCAATCTGGACTTTGCCGATGTCACCGCAGTCATGAAGGACGCGGGCCTTGCCCACATGGGCGTGGGCCGCGCGGCGGGCAAGAACAAGGCCGAGGAGGCCACCCGCATCGCCATCAACAGCCCCCTGCTTGAGACCTCCATCGATGGTGCACGGGGCATTATCGTCAACATCACCGGCCCCATGGACATGGATCTGGACGAGGTGGAGGCCGCCGCCAATATGGTCAAGGACGTGGCCGCGGACGACGCGCTGTTCATGATGGGTGCCGCTTTTGACGAGACACTGGAGGACGAGATCCGCGTCACCGTCATTGCCACCGGTTTCGGCGGCGTGAGCAACCCGGTTCCCGGCGCTGCTGCCCCCGCCAAGGAGGACAAGCCCAGCGTTGTCCCCGAGGGCGTCGGCCCCGTGGTGCCTCCCGTCCCGCTGGACGAGAACGGCAAGGACGAGCCGGAGAGCGACCCCTTTGATGACATCTTCAAGATCTTCAACAAGAAGTAAGAAAAACGCGATCCCCCGCGCCGTAGGCGCGGGGGATCTTTTTTTCACAGCGGATCAAAACAGGCAGAGCGGCGCACCGCTCTGCCTGCTTGTGTTTTTTTATCTGAATTACAGCCGGAGCGCTGCGTCGTAGCCGGTACGGGTGGCGTTGCGGACGTTGGTGGCGCGGGTGGCGTCGCCGATGACGGTGAAGAAGGGCGCGATGCCGCGGAAGGACTCGGCCAGATCCTGACGGGGCCGCATACCGGCGGACAGGATCACGTTGTCACACGCCACGGTGTGCTCCGCGCCGTCGGCGTCCACGTAGGTCACGCCGCCGTCGGTGATGGCGGTGCAGCGGGCGTTGGTGATGACGGTGGTGTGCTCCGCCAGACGGTCCAGCAGGGCGTCCCGGGTGAGGTGCATCTCGTCGGTGGCCACCTCGGGGAGCATTTCCAGAATGGTGACTTTCTTGCCCGCTTCAGTGGCAAGGAACAGGCCGGTCTCGCAGCCCACAAGGCCGCCGCCCAGCACCACAAGGTTCTCGCCCAGCGCCGCACCCTCGCGGACCCGGTCGTAGGCGGCTTCGGCGGTGAGGACGTTCGCCCCGTCCACGCCGGGAATGGGCAGAATGAAGGGATCCGCGCCCACAGCGGCGAGAATGGCGTCAGGCTTCATGGCGGCCACGGACTCGGGGGTGGCCTCGGTATTCAGCCGGATGTCCACACCGGCCTTCTCAACCTGATGGATGAGGTAGTTCATAAAATTGCACAGATCCTGCTTAAAGGGCACCTGCTCGGAGAAGAGCAGCTTGCCGCCCAGACGGCCCGCCTTTTCCAGCAGCGTGACCTTATGACCCCGCTGTGCGGCGGTGACGGCGGCCTGAAGACCGGCGGGGCCGCCGCCGATGATGACCACATTCTTGGGCGTACCGGGCTGCGCCGGGGCGATGGACTTCAGGAAGCGCTCGCGGCCCACGGTGGGGTTGACGGAGCAGCAGAAGGAGTTGGCCTTGGCGTAGTCAAGGCAGTGGAAGCAGCGGATGCAGGGGATGACGTCGTCCTCCCGGCCCTCGAAGAACTTGGTGGGGCGCTGGGCGTCGGAGATAAGGCCGCGGGCCATGGCCACTATGTCGGCCTTGCCCTCGGCGAGGGTGTCCTCAATAAGCTGAGCCTCCTGGAAGGAGCCGAGGGTCAGCACGGGGATCTTCACCCGGGGATCGGCCTTGATGGCGGCGGCGAATTTGGCGTTGCAGCCGTGGGGCAGGAACTCGGTGGGGTGGGTGATGTTCTCTGTGCCGTTGTAGAACGCGCCGGTGGAGATGTGGGCGATGTCGATGCGGTCCTGAAGGTGCTCGATCATGGCGGCGCAGTCATCAATGTGGTAGCCGCGGCCGTCGGGCCACAGCTCGTCGCCGGAGATGCGGTACTCGATGAGCAGCTTGCGTCCCACCCGCTCCCGGATGGCGTCGATGATCATGTCGGCAAAGCGCAGGCGGTTTTCGATGGTCTGGGCGCCGAACTCATCGGTGCGCTGATTGATGACCGGGGAGTAGAACTGGGACAGGCACAGGCCGTGGCCGCCGTGGATGAGCAGCATGTCGAAGCCGCACTTCAGCGCTGCCTCGGCCACGTCTCCGTAGCGCTTGGCGATGGCGGCCATGGCGTCTTTCGTGAGCATGACGGTGGGCTCCCCGTCGGGGCCGGGCTCGCCGTTGATGGAGTAGGTGATGAGATTGCCGTGGTGGTCGTGGCCGTGGTACTGGAAGGCCAGCAGTTCCAGCGAGGCCTTGGCGTCGTAAAAATGAATGGCATCAGTGAGCCGCTGCCAGTGGCGCTGGGACTCGTAGTGGTCGATGCGCTCGGCGGCGTGGACGGCGTCGTAGGGCATCTCCAGGTCCATATTCTGGGCGGAGTATGTAATGACGGCGGTGCCGCCGGCGGCCTTGGCGGCGTAGTACTCCACCGCGGCGTCGGAGGGGTATTCCTCCCGGCCGTACAGCAGATGAACGCCGGCGGGGGCGGACCAGATGCGGTTTTTGAAGACGACATTGCCGATCTTGATGGGTTCAAAAATGTGCGGATACTTGGGGTGAGCCATAATTTGGGTCCTCCTTCATAATTAGCGGTTTTCGGCGGGTTCCGTCCGCCGGAAGCGGTCGATCGATCCTGCCCGCGGCCGCGGGCCGGGGTGAGTCAGATAAGAAGGCTGCGCCCTTACGGCAGGTGGAAGGGGGTATAAATGCCGAACATGGCAGGGTTGATGGTCATTGGTTTACCTCCTTCCCACAAAGATGAGTGAATTTTACCATAAATGCTCCCAAATTTCAAGGAACCGTGTTAAAATGTCATAGAGGAAACGAAATCTGCGGCATGAGAGAAGGATGGCACCCATGAAAGGACGATTTGCCCCCAGCCCCAGCGGCCGGATGCATCTGGGCAATCTGTTTTCCGCCCTGCTGGCGTGGCTGGACGCCCGGGCGGCGGGGGGAACGCTGGTGTTCCGGACGGAGGATCTGGACCCGGACCGCTGCACGGCGGAGCGGGCGCGGCAGGTCATGGACGACCTGCACTGGCTGGGCCTTGACTG
The DNA here is from genome assembly GCA_964396195.1 of uncultured Oscillospiraceae bacterium. Classification (GTDB taxonomy): domain Bacteria; phylum Bacillota; class Clostridia; order Oscillospirales; family Oscillospiraceae; genus Enterenecus. Next base: position 3,597 of record CAYNEH010000042.1, on the reverse strand, counting down.
GGACGAGGGCGGCGCGGAGCCGGAATACTGCCAGTCCGCCCGGAGCGGATATTACGCGGACGCCTTCCGGCGGCTGGAGGAGCTGGGGCTTATCTATCCCTGCTACTGCACCCGGGCGGAGCGGCTGGCCGCCTCCGCCCCCCACCGGTCGGACGGCGCGGCGGTGTACTCCGGCCGGTGCGCCCGTCTCACGGCGGCGGAGCGGGCGGAGTTCGAGGCCATGGGCCGCCGCCCGGCCTGCCGGGTGCGGGTGCCTGACGAGATTGTAACCGTGAACGACCTGCACATGGGCCTGTATGCGGAGAATTTGCGCCGGGACTGCGGGGACTTCATCGTCCGCCGGTCGGACGGGGTGTGGGCCTATCAGCTGGCGGTGGTGGTGGACGACGCCCTCATGGGTGTCACCCGGGTGGTGCGGGGCAGCGACCTGCTGTCCTCCGCGCCCCGGCAGGCGTGGCTCCACCGGACGCTGGGGTATGAGCCGCCGGAGTTCTGCCATGTGCCGCTGCTGCTGGCCCCGGACGGGCGGCGGCTGTCCAAGCGTGACGGCGACCTTGACATGGGTGCCCTGCGGCAGCGGTATACGCCGGAGGAGCTCACGGGTCTGCTGGCCCACTGGGCGGGGCTGCTGCCCGCGCCGGAGCCGGTGCGGCCCCGGGAACTGATTGCGGAGTTCGACTGGGCAAAGGTGCCGAAAAACGACATTTACGTGACATTGTAAGCGCCGCCCTGAGCGGCGGGGAGGAATGACCATGCTGACCATACTGTGCGCCCGGGCCGGGCAGGATGTCCGGGGGGAGCTGCTGGAGCGAATGGGTCGGTCGAAGGCGGAAAAGCGCCTTCTGCTGGTGCCGGAGCAGTATTCACACGACACGGAGCGTGCCCTGTGCCGCGCGCTGGGCAACGCCGGAGCACGGGGGTGTGAGGTGCTGTCTTTCACCCGCCTGTGGGCCAGAGTGGCGGATGCGGCGGGGGGCGGAGCCGCCCCGGCGCTGGATGCCGGCGGGCGGATGCTGCTGCTCTACCGCGCTCTGCGTCAGGTGGGTGACCTGCTGACCGGCTATAAGGTCACCTCCCGGAAGCCTGCCTTTCTCACCGGCCTGATGGCGTCCATCGACGAGTGCCGCAGCTATTCCGTGACACCCGACCAGCTTCTGGCGGCGGGGGAGGAACTGGACGGCCCACAGGGGGACAAGCTCCGGGACATCGGGCTGATCTACTCCGCCTATGAGGCGCTGGCCGCCGAGGGTCGGGCTGACCCCCGGGCCAGGCTGGACCGGCTGGCGAAGGCGCTGGAGGACAGCCGCTGGGCCGCCGGGAAGGAGATATGGGTGTGGGGCTTTACCGACTTCACCGCTCAGGAGGGTGCGGTGCTTCGGGCCTTGTTGGGTCAGGCGGACGTAACCGCCGCCCTCACCTGTGACCCTGCGGACCCATCCGACATGTTCGACCCCGCCCGGCGCTCCATCGCCTATCTCACCCATTTGGCGGAAGAGCAGGGAGCGGAGGTTCAGCGGCAGACCGTCCTCCGGCCCATCCCCCGGGCGGACAGCCTTATTCACCTGGAGGAGCAGCTGTTTGCCAGTCAGTTGGAGCCGTGGCCCGGGGACTGCGCCGTGGTCCGCGTCCGGGCGGACAGTCCCCGGCAGGAGGCGGAGTGGACGGCGGCGGAGATTTTGCGCCTTGTCCGGGAGGAGGGCTATCGCTTCCGGGACATCGGGGTGTGTGCCCGGGACTTCGCCCCCTACGAGGGGTTGATGGAGAGCGTGTTCGCCCTGTACGGCGTGCCGGTGTTCCTGTCCACCGTCACCGATGTGCTCCAGAAACCGGTGCTGGCGCTGGTGACGTCGGCGCTGGCTGCTGCTGCCGGGGATTACCCATATGAGGAGATGTTCCGCTATCTCAAGACCGGCCTTACGGGCATCTCCGAGGACGAGCGGGACGAGCTGGAAAACTATGTCCTCACGTGGGATATCAAAGGGGGCACGTGGGCCCGACAGAAGCCGTGGGACATGCATCCGGAGGGCTACGGGCGGGAGTTTTCCGAAGAGGATACGGCTCTGGTAGAGCGGCTGGACGAGCTGCGCCGCCGGGTCATCGCGCCGCTGGAGGCCCTCCGCCGGTCTCCGGACCGGACGGGTCATGGCCGGGCGCTGGCCCTGTACCGGCTCATGGAGGACATCGACCTGCCCGCCCGGCTGGAGGAGCGGGCTGTGTCGCTGGAGAACCGGGGTGACCTCAAGACCGCCGCCGAGTACCGTCAGCTGTGGGATATTCTGGCCGGGGTGCTGGAGCAGTGCGCCCTGCTGCTGGGGGATGCGGAGCTGGAACTGGAGGAGTTCTCCCGGCTGTTTTCGCTGGCCCTGAGCCAGTATGATGTGGGCACGATCCCCGTCTCTCTTGACCGCGTGGCGGCGGGGGATGCCCCCCGGATGGCGGGGCGGACGGTGAAGGCCCTGTTTCTGCTGGGGGCGGACTCGGTGTCTATCCCCAACTGCGCGCCGTCCCCGGGGCTGTTCAGCGATCTTGACCGGGAGGTGCTGGCGGAGCGGGAACTGCGGCTGGCTCCCCGGCAGGGGGATAAGCTCCAGCGGGAGCTGACCATTGCCTATGAGACCTGCGCCCTGCCTACGGAGCGCCTGTACGTATCCTATGCCGCTGCCGACGGGGCAGGGAGCGCCCGGGCACCGTCCTTCCTTTACGAGCGCATCGCCGCGCTGTTCCCCGACAGTTCGGAGCAGAAGGCGGATGAAACCTGCCGCCTTGCCGCCCCAGGCCCGGCGCTGGAGCTGGCGGGGGAAAATCCCGCCGCCGCAGATGCCCTGTCCGCTCTCCCCGACTGGGGGGAGCGTGTGGCGCGCATCCGCGCCGCCGCCGGCTGGCGCCGGGGCCGTCTGACCCCGGCGGGAGTCTCGGCGCTGTACCGCAACGGCACGGTGCCCATGTCGGCCACCCGGCTGGATCTCTATAACGCCTGCCGGTTCAGCCACTTCATGAAATTCGGCCTGGACGCCAAGCCCCGGCAGAAGGTGAAATTCCGCCCCTCCGACTACGGCACCTTTATCCATGCCGTGCTGGAGGAAGTGCTGGGCAAGGCGTCCGCTATGCCCGGCGGCATCCGGGCGCTGGCGGCGGATCCGGTGCTGCGGCACACCCTCACCGCACAGGCCGCCGACCGCTATGAGGCGGAGACGCTGGCGGGCCTGGAGGGGGAGACTGCCCGGTTCCGCTATGTGTTCGACCGGATGAAGCAGTCCGCCCAGACCGTGGCGGACAGCGTGTGCGGCGAGCTGGCGGCCTCTGACTTCACCCCCGTCTATTTCGAACTGGGCTTTGGCCGGGGGCAGGTCATGCCCCCGCTGGAGGTGGAAAAAAATGGCGTGAAGCTTCGGCTCACCGGCTTTGTGGATCGGGTGGACAGCTGGGTGAAGGACGGAAAACGCTACCTCCGGGTGGTTGACTACAAGACCGGGAAAAAATCCTTTGACTTTTCCGACATAGCCGACGGCCGGGGCCTTCAGATGCTGCTGTACCTCTTCGCCCTCCGGCGGGAGGGGCAGTCCCTCTTCGGCCCGGAGGAGCTGGTTCCGGCCGGGG
>CAYNEH010000041.1:0-11187 GCA_964396195.1 uncultured Oscillospiraceae bacterium | reverse complement strand
GTGGGCTGGGGCACGTGGTTCAGAATGTCGATGACGCCGTCCACCACCTCGCCGGCGCCCAGCAGTTCTACCAGTTCACAGGCCCGATCCACGGCGGGCAGTGTGTTCATGGGGTCAAGACCCTTTTCAAACTTGGCGGAGGCCTCGGTGCGCATGCCGAGAGCCAGCGCGCCCTTGCGGATGCAGGTGCCGTCGAAGCAGGCGGACTCGAACACCACGTCCACGGTGTCGTCCACGATCTCGCTGTTCAGACCGCCCATGATGCCGGCAAGGCCAACGGCCTTCGTCTCGTCGGCGATGACCAGATGATTGGCGTTAAGCACGTGCTCCTTGCCGTCCAGCGTGGTGAGCACCTCGCCCTCCTCGGCCCGGCGGACGATGATTTTCCCGCCGTGAACATAGCGATAGTCAAAGGCGTGCATGGGCTGGCCGTACTCCAGCATGACATAGTTGGTGATGTCTACGATGTTGTTGATGGGGCGCACGCCCATGGCGCGCAGCCGCTCCCGCATCCACAGGGGAGAGGGCTCGATTTTCACGTTGCGCACCATCCGGGCGGTGTACCGGGGCACCAGATCAGCGGCAGGGGTTTCGACGTCCAGCAGTTCCACAAGGCTGCCCTCCGCGCCGCCCTTGACGGCGGGGACGTGGAGCCGCAGCTCGGAGCCGAAGGTGGCGGCGGCTTCCCGGGCAAGGCCGATGACAGACAGGCAGTCCGGCCGGTTGGGGGTGATTTCGAACTCCACCACGTGGTCATCGTAGCCGATGGCTGCGCACAGGTCGTCGCCGGGTTTGAGACCGCGGGCCTTCAAATCGGGGTCGGATTCCAGGATGAAGATGCCGTCCACGATGCTGTAGGGCCAGTCGTGGTCGGTCATGCCCAGCTCCTTGTAGGAGCACAGCATACCGTTGGATTCCTCGCCACGGAGCTTGCCCGCGGTGATGTGTACGCCGCCGGGCAGATAGGAATCGTGCTTGGCCACGGGGACGAGGTCGCCCTCGTGGACGTTCTGGGCGCCGGTGACGATCTGGACGGGCGCACCTTCGCCCACGTCCACCTGACAGATCCACATATGGTCGGAGTTGGGGTGCCGCACCATAGAGAGCACCCGGCCCACCACGACGTTTTTAATCTCCTCGTTCTCGTGGGTGGTGACCTCCACCTTGGAGCCGGAGAGGGTCATAGCCTCGTCAAATTCCTTGTCGGAGGCATCAACAGTGACGAACTCATTCAGCCATTTTCTGCTCAGATTCATTGTTCATACGCTCCTTTCTTAAAATTGTTCCAGGAATCGGACATCATTCTCAAAGATGAGCCGCAGGTCGGCGATCTTGAACCGCCGCATGGCGGTGCGTTCCAGACCGATGCCGAAGGCCCAGCCGGAGTACACCTCCGGGTCGATGCCCGCCATCTCCAGCACGTGGGGATGAATCATGCCCGCGCCCAGCAGCTCGATCCAGCCCTCGCCCTTGCAGGTGGGGCAGCCCACGCCGCCGCACTTGTGACACTGAACGTCCATCTCGCAGGACGGCTCGGTAAAGGGGAAGTGGTGGGGGCGGAAGCGGGTGACGGTGTGCTCGCCGTACAGCTTCTTGACCACGGTGTTCAGCGTGCCCTTCAGGTCGGCCATGGTGACACCCTTGTCGATGACCATGCCCTCCACCTGATGGAACATTGGGGAGTGGGTGGCATCCACCTCGTCCTTGCGGTACACACGGCCGGGGGCGATGATGCGGATGGGAAGCTCCATGGAGTCCATGGCCCGAACCTGCATGGGAGAGGTCTGGGAGCGAAGCATCACCCGGCTGTCCTCGTCAAAATAGAAGGTGTCGGACCAGTCCCGGGAGGGGTGACCCTCCTCGGCATTCAGCCGGTCGAAGTTCAGCTGAGCCAGTTCCACCTCGGGACCGTCCAGCACGGTAAAGCCCATGCCGATGAAGATGTTCTTGATCTCGTCAAGGGCGGTGTACATGGGGTGGCGGCAGCCCAGCTTTACGCTCTTTCCGGGGATGGTTACATCCACCGTCTCCGCCTTGAGCTTCATGTCCATGGCGGCCTCCTCCAGTTTTTTGGAGGCGGAGTCCAGCGCGGTCTCCAGCGCGGAGCGGACATCGTTGGCCAGCTGGCCCATGGCGGGGCGCTCCTCGGCGGACAGCTTGCCCATCTGCTTGAGGACAGCGGTCAGCTCGCCCTTCTTGCCAAGATACTTGACACGCAGCTCGTCCAGAGCGGCAGAGTCGCGGGCCTCTTCAAAGGCGGCCAGCGCCTCGGCGCGGATCTTTGCTAACTGTTCTTTCATCTGTCTTTCTTCCTTTCAGATGTTGTTGATCAAATCGGGGGCGGATGGCAGCAAAAAAGCCCTTCGTCCCAGATATGGGGACGAAAGGCTCACCTTCCGCGGTACCACCCGCATTCGCGCCGGAACGGCGCGCGCTCAATGCCCCAGTAACGGTGGGCGTCCGTCCCGCTCTCACGGGCCGCTCACGGGCGAACCAAACGGGGGCCGGTGAGGACGGCTTTCAGCCGATGGCCATCCCTCTCTGCCAGAGGCAGTCCCGTTATTTTCCCGGTCAATGCATTTCAATATACGAATTTATATCATAAATCCGGTTGAAATGCAAGGGGGAAATCCTTATAATAAAAAGCACTGAACAGACCGCGCTGCGGTTGATAGTACACAGAATATGACGCCGAAAGGGTGATGGATATGAGGCATTTGGCTACATCCGCCCAGATGAAGGAGACGGACCGCCGGGCCATTCACGAGCGGGGCATCCCGTCCACGCTGCTGATGGAGCGGGCGGCGCAGGGAATCTTTGACGCCGTGCAGGATCTGGCGGAGGAGCGCCCCGCCGGACAGGAGAAAATCGCCGCCGTATTCGCCGGGCCGGGCAACAACGGCGGCGACGGCGTGGCGGTGGCCGGGCTGCTCCGGCGGGCCGAATGGACGGTGCGATGCTTCCTCGTGGGCAGACGGGAGAAAATGACCGCTGACTGCCGGGAGATGGAGCGGCGGCTCACCGAGCTGGGCGGTGTGCTGGAGGATTACGACCCCGCGAATGGGGAGCAGGCGGACTTTGCCCTGTCCGCCGCCGTCATTGTGGACGCGGTGTTCGGCGTGGGGCTGAACTCCAACCTCCGGGAGCCTGGGGCATCGGCGGTGACGCTGATGAACCGCGCTTCCGCCAAAATCGTGGCCGCCGACATCCCATCCGGCGTGGAAGCGGACACCGGCCGGGTGCTGGGGGACGCGGTGCGGGCGGACGTAACGGTGACCTTTTCCATGGCGAAGCCCGGCCTGTATGTGGGCAAGGGTGCGCTGTGCGCCGGAAAGGTGATCGTCCACGACATCGGCATCCCGGAGGACATTCTGGCCGGGGAGGAGTATCTCACCCACGTCATCGACGGTGCGCTGGTGCGGAGCTGGCTGCCGGAGCGGCCCGCCGACAGCCACAAGGGCGACTTCGGCCGGGTGTTGGTGGTGGGCGGCTCCAGGGGCTACACCGGCGCGCCAATTATGGCCGCCCGGGGAGCGCTGCGCTCCGGTGCGGGCCTTGTGAGCCTTGCGGTGCCGGAGCCGATCTATCAGATCACCGCCATCAAGTGCGACGAGGCCATGCCCTCGCCCCTGCCGGTGGGCGAGGAGGGTGAGCTGGATGAGTCTGCCCTCATGCCCCTGCTGGGAATGCTGGCGGGGAAGGATGCCGCCCTCCTCGGCCCGGGCCTTGGCCGGAGTGCCGGGGCGGAGAGCCTTGTATACAGTGTGCTGACCACGGTGGATTTTCCGCTGGTGGTGGACGCCGACGGCATAAACGCCCTGTCCCGGCATATGGATATCCTGGATGGGCGGCGGGACTGCCCCACCATCGTTACCCCTCACGATGGAGAGTTTGCCCGGATGGGGGGCGACCTGTCCGACGGTGACCGGCTGGGGTCCGCCCGGCGGTTTGCCATGGAGCACGGCTGCCTGTTGGTGCTCAAGGGCCACCGCACCATCATCACCCTGCCAAACGGGGAGTGTTTCGTGAACACCACGGGCAACTCCGGCATGGCCAAGGGCGGCTCCGGCGACGTGCTGGGCGGCATGATCCTGTCCCTGCTGGGGCAGGGGATGAATCCGGTGCGGGCGGCGGTGTGCGCCGTGTGGCTCCATGGCCGGGCGGGAGATCTGGCCGCGGCGGACAAGGGAGAATACGGGATGCTGCCAACGGATCTCATTGAGCAGATTCCCTATGCCATCAAAGAGCTGATGGTCTGAGCGGAACAAATTATATAAACGGGGGAATTTGAAGATGAAGGTATTGATGCTCAACGGAAGCGCCAATCCCAAGGGCAACACCAACCGCGCACTGCTGGAGATCGGTGCGCAGCTGGAGCGCGAGGGTGTGGAATACGAGATCGTCCAGCTGGGCGGTCAGCCCATCCGGGACTGTATCGGCTGTGGCGGCTGTGCCAAGGGCGAGTGCGTGTTTGACGACGGCGGCGTGAACGAATTTGTGGAGAAGGCCCGGGCGGCGGACGGCTTTGTGTTCGCCACGCCGGTCTACTACGCCCACCCAAGCGGACGGATCCTGTCCTTCCTCGACCGGGTGTTTTACAGCGGCGGATCTGCCTTTGCCTACAAGCCCGGTGCCGCCGTGGCAATCGCCCGCCGGGCGGGCACCACTGCATCACTGGACGCGTTGGATAAGTATTTCGGCATCAACCAGATGCCGCAGGTCAGCTCCACCTACTGGAACCTCGCCCACGGTCAGGTCCCCGGCGAGGCGGAGCAGGACGGCGAGGGAATGCAGACCATGCGGAACATTGCCCGGAACATGGCGTGGATGCTCAAGTGCTTCGAGGCGGGCCGTCAGGCGGGGATTGCCCTCCCCGCCACGGAGACGGGAAATAAAACGAATTTCATCCGGTAATACCGGAGCAAAGGAGCAGTTTCAGTGCGCAGAAACCTGTCTTGTGCACTGTTGATACTCCTGCTGTTCGCCGTCACGGCGCCGGAGTTGATTGCGGGCATCACCGCCCGAGTTGGAAAGAATGATACCCTGCCGGCGTATGACGGGGCCGTGGTGCTGAAGACGGCGCTGACCAATTTTACGAAAGAGATGACAGACAATGAAACGGGAGACAATGCGAACCTGGGCTGAGATCAGTCTGGGCAATCTGGAACACAACTACCGGGCGCTGCGGGCCTGTGCCCCGGACAGCCGGTTTTTAGGCGTGGTCAAGGCCAATGCCTATGGCCACGGCGCAGTGCCGGTGGCGAAAAAATTGCAGGAGCTTGGGGCGGACTATCTGGCGGTGGCTTGCCTTGAGGAGGCCCGGGAGCTGCGGACGGCGGGCATCTGGATGCCCATTCTCATTCTTGGGGCTACGCCGCCGAATTTCGCCGGGGACGTGGTGGATCTTGACCTGACCCAGACGGTGTTTACCCGGGAGCTGGCGCAGGCCTTGTCCGTTGCAGCGGGGGAGAAGAAAAAGCTGGCCAAAGTCCACTGGAAAGTGGACACGGGCATGAGCCGTCTGGGCGTACTGGCTCAGGATCCCGCCCGGGCTGCGGAGGAGATCGCCGCCATGGCGGCACTGCCCCATCTGAACTCGGAGGGCATCTTTACCCATTTTGCCAATGCCGACGGGGACGAGGAGTACACCATGCTCCAGTTCACCCGGTTTCTCGACGTACTGAAGGAGCTGAAGGACACCCACGGCCTTGAATTCGAAATCCGCCATTGCGCCGCCAGCGCCGCTGTGTTAAACTATCCATGTACACATCTTGATATGGTGCGCCCCGGCATCGCCCTGTACGGCCATTATCCCGATCCCTCCTGCGAGGGGCTGGACGGCCCGGGCCTGTTGCCGGTGATGACGCTGAAAAGCAGGGTGGCCGCCGTCCGGGAACTGCCTGCAGAGACACCGGTGAGCTACGGCTGCACCGACCATTTTGAGGGCGAGCCGGGCCGGGTGGCCGTCTTGTCCATCGGATACGCCGACGGGCTCCACCGGGTGCTGTCCAATCAGGCGATGGTGTCGGTGGACGGTATGCTGCGGCCCATCATGGGCCGGGTATGCATGGATATGTGCATGATCCGGCTGGAGCCGGGGGACGATGTGCGTCCCGGTGACGTGGCGGAGATTTTCGGCCAGTCCGTGCCCATCGAGACCATCGCCGGGCAGGCGGATACTATTCAGTACGAGCTGCTGTGTGCGGTGGCTCCCCGGGTGCCGCGGCTGTATCTCTGAAAAAACAGCGTACCGCTGCTTCACGTTCCGCCTGGGCGGGCTGCACCCGGAGCAGCTTGGTATGAACGGGGGCCGCAGCCGCGGCCGGTGATAACGCCGTACAGCCCGCCACGGGCGGCTTTTTCCGGGGTGGGCGCAGAAAGAAACACGGAGGAACTGCATATGAAAACCAAGATTAAAGTGCTGTGCGCCGTCGCAGTTGTTCTGGCGGTGATCACCGCCGCCTATGCCGCAGTCAGTGCGGGCGCGGGCAGCTCCAGCGACCCGCTGGTGACGCTTAGCTATTTAACGGGTAAGTTCACCCCCCAGATGGAAGAGAAAATGAAGACCATGGTGGATGAAAAGGCGGCGGAGCTGACGAAAGAGTTTGGGCAGACGGCCAGCACAGACTCCTCCGGCGCAGCGGTGTTCTCCGTGGTGACACTGTCCAAGGGCCAGACGCTGGTGGGCGACGTGGGGTGCGAGGTCATGCTGCGTGTCGGCTCGGCCTCCTGCGTGTCCGACGGCTCCACCGGCCTGATCGACACTACATCCGGCAGCAATCTGGGAAACGGCAAGGCGCTGGAGAAAAACCATCTCTATATGGTCACCATCAGCACCCGCTCCGTCTCCGCCGGCTCGGATACGGTGAAGCTGCTGGTTCGTGGACCGTATACAATCCAATAAATGCATAGCTCAAAAGGCTCCGCTCCGGCGGAGCCTTTTGAGTGTGTCAACGTCTGCGAAAATGAGACCCCGTGAGCCGGAAGCGGAAGGTGCCGTCAACAGGCCGCTTATCCTACCTTGTTGTTTTAAATCGGAATGGAGAACGTCGCAGCTTGACGTTTGCCCCGCAATGTCCAGCTTGGGACAGGAAACTGCTTGTGTGTCAGGGGAATTTTTGATATAATGCCGTTTGCGGAATGTGAAGCGGGGCAGACTGTCCCGCGAAACATACCGGAACCGGCGTCCCATCTGCGGAAAATTTCCGGACTGTGAGGTTCTTATGGCAGATTTTACCGAGCGGGCCATTAAGGCCTCTTTCCTCAAGCTGCTCAACGAGCAGCCGTTAAACAAAATCAGCGTCCGGATGATTGTGGAGGACTGCGGCATCAACCGCAACTCCTTCTATTATCATTATCAGGACATCCCGACCCTTCTGGAGACCATTGTCACCGAGTACACCGACAACCTTATCCGGAAGTATCCCACCATCGCCTCGCTGAGCGAGTGTTTTCAGGTGGCGTTCCAGTTTGCGATGGAAAACAAACGGGCGGTGGCTCACATCTACCAGTCTGTCAACTGGGATATGTTCGAGCGGGAGGCCCTGCGCCTGTGCGAGCATGCCGTGACGGCCTACGTAGACTCCGCCTTTGACGCGCCCATGGACGAGACAGATCGTAAGATCATCATCCGCTTTATCAGCTGCGAGCTGTTCGGAATGTGCGTGAGCTGGATCAGCCGGGGTATGGACGGCGGCGCCATTGAAGAACTGGAGCGGATGCTCCAGCTGTGTCACGGCATGTCTGCCGCCGTTATCCAGCGCAGCCAGGAGACAAAGAATGTGTGACCGATGCGGTCTGCGACAATCTGTCGCGGGCCGCTTTTTTAGGCAAAACCCCGGTTTTGCCTAAATTTCAGCCAAATGAACGCCCGGTGTCCGGCTTTGGGACACCGGGCGTTTTTTTGCCTATTTCTATTCGGACGTGAAGAGACTATACTCCCACAATGTAAGAATGAGGTGCCTGTGGTCGGGTACTTTGAAAGGAGATGGCATGATGCGTTCTGTCATACCAATGAAAACCGCGAAGATCGGTTATATCGTCATTTCGATTTTGTTCTGCGTGCTTGGAGCGGTCCTGCTGGCTCGGCCGGAGACCTCCGTGCCGTGGATTGGACGGCTGCTGGGCATCGGGATGATTGTGTTCGGTCTCATCAAGCTGGTGGGGTACTTTTCCAAGGACCTGTTCCGGCTGGCCTTTCAGTACGACCTGGCCTTCGGCGTGCTGCTCATTGTGCTGGGCACCATCGTAGTGGCTCATCCTGCCGGCACCATGCGGTTTCTGAGTATTATGCTCGGCATCCCCGTGCTGGCCGACGGCCTGTTCAAGGTGCAGATCGCCCTTGACTCCCACAGCTTCGGCATCCGCCGATGGTGGCTTGTGCTGGTGTTTGCCGTCGTGACCTGCACCATCGGTGCGTTGCTCATTTTCCGGTCGGCAGCTGGCTCGGCGGCGCTGGTTGGCCTGGCTGGGCTGGCTCTGCTGCTGGATGGCGCCATGAACCTCTGCGTGGCTCTGTGCACGGTGAAGATTATCCGCAATCAGCGGCCCGACGTCATTGAGGTGGACGATTATGAAGTGGAGGACAGGTGACGCGCCGCGCTCCCTGCCCCGGATTAGAAAGGACTGAAGCTCGTAATGCAAGCTGCAAAAGCGATTGTCAAACATCGTGTGGCGATTCTGGTGGTCGGTATTCTGCTGCTCATCCCGTCGGTGTTCGGAATGATGGCCACCCGGATCAACTATGATATGCTGGACTATCTGCCGGATGATATGGACACCGTCATTGGGCAGGACACCCTGATGGAGGACTTCGGAAAGGGTGCATTCTCCTTCGTTATCGTGGAGAACATGGCCCCCAAGGACGTGGCCGCCCTGAAGGAAAAGATCGAGGCCGTGGACCACGTGGACACTGTCCTGTGGTATGACTCCGTTGCGGACATCTCCGTGCCCATGGAGCTGCTCCCGGACAAGTTCTATGACGCCTTCAACAGCGGAGATGCCACCATGATGGCCATTTTCTTCGATAGTGCCACCTCGGAGGATGTCACCATGGATGCAATCCGGGAGATTCGCTCCATTGCCGGAAAGCAATGCTTCGTCTCCGGCATGTCCGCGCTGGTCACCGACCTGAAGGATCTGTGCGAGAAGGAGGAGCCGGTGTACGTGGGCCTTGCCGTTCTGTGTGCCTGCGCCGCCATGATGATCTTTCTGGACGGCTGGCTGGTGCCCTTCGTGTTTCTGGCCAGCATCGGCATGGCCATCGTCATCAATCTGGGCAGCAACTTCTTCTTCGGAGAGATATCCTACATCACGAAAGCCCTGTCCGCCGTGCTCCAGCTGGCCGTCACCATGGACTACTCCATTTTCCTGTGGCACAGCTATAACGAGCGGCTGAGCATGGGGGAGCAGCGTGACGATGCCATGGCAAACGCCATCCACGCCACCTTCACCTCCGTCATTGGAAGCTCCGTCACCACCATCGCGGGCTTTATCGCCCTGTGCTTCATGAGCTTTACGCTGGGCAGGGATCTGGGCATCGTCATGGCCAAGGGCGTCCTGCTGGGCGTCATCGCCTGCGTCACCGTGCTGCCCAGTATGATCCTTCTGCTGGATAAGCCCCTGCAGAAGACCCGGCACCGCTCCCTTATCCCAGACGCGGGCAAGTTCGCCAAGGGCGTGTGCAAGATTTTTCCGACTTTTCTGGTGATCTTCGCTCTGCTTATCGCCCCCGCCTATTACGGGTACAGCAAGACCAACGATGAGGTCTACTACGACATGGGGCAGTGCCTGCCGGAGGACATGGAGTACGTAATCGCCAACAGCAAGCTCAGCGAGGACTTCGACATCGCCTCCACTCACATGCTGCTGGTTCGCTCTGACCTTGACAGCACCAGCGTCCGCCGCATGATCAGCGAGATGGAGCAGGTGGATGGCGTCAAGTACGTCCTGAGTCTGGAAAGCGTTGTCGGCCCGCTGGTGCCGGAAGAGATCTTACCAGACTCCATCCGCAGCATCCTCAAGAGCGACCAGTGGGAGCTGATGCTCATCAATTCCGACTGCAAGGTGGCCAGCGACGAGGTCAGCCAGCAGATTGACGACCTGAACGCCATCATCAAGCAGTATGATGACTCCGCTATGCTTATCGGCGAGGCCCCATGCATGAAGGATATGATTGAGACCACAGATCATGACTTCAAGGTGGTAAATGCAGTGTCCATCGTGGCCATCTTCATCATCATTGCGCTGGTGGAGAAGAGTATTTCGCTGCCCTTTATCCTCATCGCGGTCATCGAGCTGGGCATCTTCATCAATCTGGGCCTGCCCCACTACCTGGGCCAGTCGCTGCCCTTTATCGCCCCCATCTGCATCAGCACCATTGAGCTGGGCGCCACGGTGGACTACGCCATCCTGATGACAACCAGGTACAAGGCCGAGCGGGCCGCGGGGCAGGGAAGCCGCGACGCCGTCATGACGGCTCTGCGGGTATCCACGCCGTCCATCATTGTCAGCGGCCTGGGCCTCTTCGCTGCCACCTTCGGTGTGGCCCTCTATTCCAATATTGACATTATCAAATCCATGTGTATGCTCATGGCCCGGGGTGCCGTGGTCAGCGTACTGCTGGTGCTGTTTGTGCTGCCTGCGCTGCTGATCCTGTGCGACAAGGTTATCTGCAAGACGACGCTGGGTATGCGCGCGCTGCCCGCCAAGGCTGAGAACTGACAAGGAGGTACATCTATCATGAATAAAAATCGCATCATTGCCATTGCCCTTGCGCTGACCCTTGTGGGCGGCGCCGCAGGGGTGACTGCCTACGCCGTATCCAGCGGTGAAGCGCAGCAAACTGCTGTCGAGGAGGATGAAGCCGCCTCCGCCTCTGTGCGGGATCTGGAGGCCGGGCCGGTGACCAAGGACGAGACGGTGTACGTTATCGCCAATGCCGACGGCAGCGCGGAAAAGGTCATCGTCAGCGACTGGCTGAAGAACACGCAGGGTCAGGCCACACTGAATGACCGCTCCGAGCTCACCGGCGTGGAGAACGTCAAGGGAGACGAGACATACAGCGACGGTGCGGACGGCGCGAAGGTCTGGGATGCTCAGGGCAACGACATCTATTATCAGGGCACCACTGAAAAGGATCTGCCTGTGGAGATGCACATCACCTATCTGCTGGACGGCGAAGAGATT
>CAYNEH010000040.1:0-11230 GCA_964396195.1 uncultured Oscillospiraceae bacterium | reverse complement strand
TTGTATTGTGAAGTAGTAGTTATTAGAGCCCCTCTCCAAGGGCTGCGCTGCACGGTCAGGGATGCTGCGGATTGATTGCCCCTGCCGCAAGGCGGTTCCGGGAAGGCTTCGATCACAGTCCTTCGCTGTATTCTATTGTACACGATAGCCTCTTTGAACGCAATTATCTCATGCACAAGTTCATAAAAAAGATGCAGGTTCCTGATGGCCTTCCGATCCGGGGGAAAAATAATCGAGCGTGAGGAAAACCTCACGCTCGATTGATTTTCAGGGTAATGCTGCTACCTTTGTGCGCTCAGTTCGCGGCGTCGGTATAGCGCTGGCGGATGCCGATGAAGCAGAGCAGAGCGACCAGAGAAAGCACAATGCAGACAACATAGCCGGGAGTGTACGAACCGGTAAGGTCCTTGATGGCACTCATCATAACCAGTGCCAGCAGGCGCAGAATATTCTGACCGATATTCAGGTAACGGTTGACATTGAGGTATTCGGAGGCGCCGAATACGTTGACGATGATAGAGGGATTCAGGTTGGGGGAACCGCCGACTACCGCGGCGATGCCGATAACCGCCATGGCGACAACGATCATGTTTCCGCTTGTGGCGAAGGCCATGCCGATGCTCATGAGAGTAAAGCCGATTGCCAGCGTGTAGCAGGATTTTTTGGTGCCGATCTTATCGTCCAGCCAGCCCCAGAGGTAGCTGAGAGGGATGCCGACGATGGCGGAGATGGTCATAAGATTCAGGACTATCTCGGAAGAAACGCCAACTTCCAGAAAATGAGGGAACAGAAGAGGCATGACGCAGTTGCTGACCAGCATCATCAGGCCAAAGGCCAGCATGATGAACCAGGCTTCCTTGCAGCGCACCAGTTTGGCGAAAGTCCACTCCTGAGTGGCGCCGGTGTCAGTCTGAACGGCAGCGTGATCTTTATTGTCCGCGTGATAGCCGACATCCTCAGGCAGGTAGGGAACCAGCAAAAACGCGAGAATACCGAAGACGATGATTCCGAGACCGAACACAAGGAAAATGGTCTGAAATGCCACACCGGCTTCCAGAAGGCGCTGGATAATGGGAACGCACGCGGCGGTGGAGAAGGGAGCGCCGATGGTGACAAAACCCAGCATTCTGCCGCGGGTTGAATTGAACCAGTTCGTGATTATGGCGGTCATCAATACCAGCAGGGCACCAAGGGTGATGTTGTTGATGACGAGGGACACAAAATACAGGGGGTAGCAGTTCTCGCTGTAGGCCATGGCAATCGTTGCAAGGCCGCTAATAGCGATGAGTGCAAACATCATACCCCGGCCTTTGTGGCGTATAAGCCAGGAGCCAATCAGGAATGTTGTCACGATGGCTATATAGCCGCCGATGGTGATCGGAAGGCTGACCTGGGTGGAGGACCAGGATGTGAAGTGCGCCATGAAAATATTGGTGCCGTCAACCAGAAGAAAAGTCTGAAGGAAAAATGCGAGGAATACTGCCAGGGCAATCGTTATGCGGTAGAATGTGTAGCTCAGATGCTTTTTCGAGTTCTCCATAATCGTATCTTCCTTTCTCTGATTTTGTTTAGGGCGACACCGCATAATTCAGCAAGAGCGATTTGCGGGCAAATTTTGCTTCCGAATGAGGCGCATTGACGCGGCAATACTTTGTGTATTGCAAGGAAATGCAACGAAATGCGGGAACAAAATTTCCGCAATGCGCCGCAGACGATATTGTGCGGTGCTGCCTAAGCTCAGCGGAGAATCTGACGGACGAAAAGCTCCATCTCGTCAAAGGCTGCCATGGCTTCCGGGTAATCCCACAGGTCGAGGGGATAGGTGTGAATCATATCTTTGCCGACGTGCAGCCGCACATCACACCCGGCCTTTGCGGCGTTGCGGGCGAAAATCAGGGAATCCTTCAGCAGAATTTCCGTGCTGCCGACGCTGAGAAAGGTCGGGGGGAATCCGTCAAGATTGCCCAGAGCCGGGGAAATAAGGGGATCGGCCTTGTCATGGCCGGGGGCGTAGACGTCCATAACCTGATCAGAACTGTCCAGCCCCTCAAGAACAGTGCCGGCCTCAACGGTTACGGCATCGGTTACGGGGGACATGGCAATCACACCGGCGGGGACACGAATACCTGCGGCCTTTGCCATGAGCGGGATATCCAGCACCAATGTGGCACCGGCGGATTCGCCGCACAGGACTATGTTCTCCGGAGAGTAGCCCAGCTCGAGCAGAGCCTTGTATCCGGCAAAAGCGTCATCCGGCGCTGCCGGAAATGTGTGCTCCGGCGCGAGTCTGTAATCTGCCGAGAAGCAGGTGATACCCAGACGGTGGCTCATTTCCAGCAGAAAGGGCAGCGGGATGGCCGAAGAGCCCAATGTGAATCCGCCGCCGTGGACATAGTACAAAATTTTTTCTGAAGGGACAGCGGGAGTTATCCATTTTCCGGCAATAGCGCCGCAGGTTCCGGGTGCCCAGGTGACATCATCATAGGCTTTTACCCCATCAATCGCGAGCTGTTCCATTTCGGCGCGGATTTCCGGCAAAGTTTTCCCCTCAAACTTTGTGCGTTCCCACACACTGCCGGGGCGATGCATAAATTCGTAACTTGGCATAATAAGCTCCTTTCTCTTACTGGCAGAATGCACAAAAGATAATTTATACAGCTAACTTTACGGTGCGATATTACCACATGAAAATCTCGGTTACAAACACTAAAAAAACTTGTTCCTACAAGAAAAAGCTTGTATGGGCGGGTAAAAAATGCTATGCTGTCATCAGACGAAATCAGGCGGTGGGAGTATGAATTTCAGAACCTGCAGGTATTTCCTCACTGTATGTGAGCTCGGTACCATAAATGCGGCGGCTCGGCGGCTGTTCATTTCGCAGCAGTCTCTGAGTCAGCACATGCGCAAGCTGGAAGCGGAGCTCGGTGCACAGCTCTTTCACCGGGACAATCCGCTGACGCTGACTCCGGCGGGAGAATGCATGAAACGCGCGGCGCAGAAGGTACTTGACACCATGGAGCAAATGGAGCAGGAGATTGCCGACTGCCGGGGAGAGACAGCAAGTCAGCTTACCATCGGCATGCTGGATTACGGTACGCCTGAGTTTATGCCGAAACTCATGGAAATTTTTCTTAAGCGGGAACGAAATGTGTTGCTCAGCACCAGAGAATTGTATCCGGACGAGGGAATACCGCAGGACATCCCGCTTTTTATAAGTGCCAGAGACCTGGGGAGCGAATTCAGGTGCGAAGTGCTTTTTACGGATCAGCTTGCCGTGTGCGTGACTGACGCTCTGCTGCAGCGACAGTACGGGAATGACTGGGCCGCGCACAGGGAAGCACTTAAAAACGGGGATATACACGCGCTGGATGGCTGTCCTTTTGCGCGTCACTGGCATACACCGCTTCAGGCGCTGACGGAGCAGTGCTTTGCACAAAACCATTTTCAGCCGGAGTACCTGCCGGTTATGGGCGGAATTCAGCTCGCGACAAAGCTTTGCATAAGCGGTCAGGCCGCGATAACAACCTTTATGGGGCAGACCAGAAACGAACCGATGATGCCGCCGGGGTATCTTTTGCCGATGCGTCCCCGGGATATCCCCGCGGGGTATATCTCCTACAGAAACGGGGCAGTGCTTACCGGGGCGGCACGCAGTTTCCTGGATATTACGCGGCGCTATTTTCAGAGAACCGCTTGCGGCGTGAAAAGTGCCGGAAGGTAACGCCACGAGGGAACAAAAAGGCACCGCCCCGGAACGGCTTCGAAAGCCGAAAAGGGGCGGTACCTGGACAGATATTCAAAACACGGCAGGCGCCGGGAGCGTTTATACAACAATTCAGGTCCTTATCACTGTTAAGCCGAACCTTCCGGGCCGTTTTCTCAGGGCTGAACGGCCTCCACGGGCATTCCGGCCAGATACCGCAGCACCATGTCAAAGCAGTGGCTGGCGGCCATCGTCCGCGCCCGATCGCGGCGATCCCCCGGCCCGGCCAGATTCAGCTTCCGTACCCAGCAGCCCTCCGGCGCGGCGAGGGCCACGTACACAAGACCCACGGGATTGCCCCGCTCGTCGCTGTCCGGACCGGCCACGCCGGTGGCGGATACCGCCAGATCGCAGCCCAATACCCGCCGGGCGCCCCGGGCCATGGCTTCCGCCACTTCGGCGCACACCGCGCCCCGCTCGTCCAGCAGTGCCTGCGGCACGCCCAGTACATCGCGCTTGACGTCGTTTACATAACTCACCACGCCGCCGCGGAACGCAGCGGACGCACCGGGAAGGTCGGTCATCCGCTTGGCGATGAGTCCGCCGGTGCAGCTCTCCGCCGTACCGAGGGTCAGCCCCTTCTCCTTCAGCTGTCCCAGCACCACCTGCTCAAGGCTGGTGACGTCCGCGCCGTACACAAGGCTGCCCAGCAGGGCTCGAACCTCCTCCTCCACCGGGGCGATAAGGGCGGCAGCCTTGTCCGCCGTCTCTGCCTTGGCGGTGATGCGCAGCTCAACCTCCCCCTCCTTTGCATAGGGGGCAAGGGTGGGGTTGGTGAGCGCGTTCATCCGGTCCCGGAGCAGCGTCTCCACCTCGGACTCGCCCGAGCCGAACACCCGCAGGGTGCGGGAGCGGATGACCCCATCGCTGAGCCGGGCCAGCCACGGCGCGGCCTTCTCCCGGAACATGGGGATGCACTCCCGGGGCGGGCCGGGGAGCATGACCACATAGGTGTCCCCGCTCCGGAAGGCGCAGCCCGGGGCGGTGCCCCAGTTGTTGTCCAGAATGGTGCAGCCCTCCGGCAGATACGCCTGCTGGAGGTTGTTGTCCGTCATGACCCGGCCGGAGCGGGCAAAGTAGGCCCGGATGGCGTCGGCGCACTCCGGGTGGAACACCAGTTTTTTTCCGAAGGCCTCCGAGAGTACCTGCTTGGTCAGATCGTCGCAGGTGGGGCCGAGGCCGCCGGTGGTGATGAGGATGTCCGCCCGGCTCTTCGCCAGCTCCACCGCCGCCTTCAGCCGCCCGGGGTTGTCCCCCACCACCGAGTGGTAGTGGACATTGATGCCCATGTCCGCCAGCAGGCGGCTGAGGTCACGGGCGTCGGAGTTGAGGATGTTGCCCAGCAGCAGCTCTGTGCCCACTGCCAGCAGCTCCGCGGTGTGAGCCATGATCAGTCTTCCTCCAGCCAGCGGAAGGTGTCGTATCCGGCAAAGGCGTACTCGATGTCCTCCCGGGCCTCCTCCTCGGTGTCGGCGGGGATGAGGTCGAGGTCGTCGCCGTTTTCCGCCACGCCCACGAACCCGATTTCCGTACCCTCGATGGCGATGCGGATTTCCTCGCCCCAGGGTTCGTCGCCCTCCTGAAAGACGGCGATCCATTTTTTATTCATCATAATATGAGAAGCCTCCTTACATATAAAAGCACAGCTGCTCTGTTGCGCACCTATGGTAGTCTCATCTTTCCCTGTTGTCAACCATTGCAAGGATATTTCTTCCGAAGCCCTTGCGTTTGTTGAAAAAATGCCTTGCAATTCCCTGTTTCACGCTATATAATGTCAGCATCTCAGAAAATGAGGTTCCGTTTTATGACTTCTTTCAACGCCCACAGCTTCATGTTTACCTTTAGCTGGACTCGATTTACCGTGTCCGGCTATTTTGGCATGGAGAAAAACGCGGAGCGTGGAAAGTGAGCCTGTCCCCCTCGGGGGACGCCTGAACGGTTTATTTTAGGAAGCTCATGGTTCGCGTTTTCGCGTACCATGGGCTTTTTCTTTTGAAAAGGAGTTTGATTTATTATGGTCATTATCATGAAGCCCGGCACGAAGCAGGAGCGCATCCAGACCCTCGTGGGTCAGCTGGAGCACGATCACGGCGTCAAGGTCGGCATCACCAACGGCGTCGGCTGCTCCATCCTCGGCCTGGTGGGCGACACCACCCACATCGACATCGACAAGCTGTCCATGAACGACGACGTGGAGCGGGTCATGCGGGTGCAGGAACCGTACAAGAAGGCCAACCGCAAATTCCACCCGGAGGACACCGTGGTGGACGTGTGCGGCGTGCCCGTGGGCAACGGCCGCTTCACCGTCATCGCCGGCCCCTGCTCCGTGGAGAGTGAGGCACAGATCGTGGGGGTGGCGAAGGACGTGAAGGCCTCCGGCGCGGCCCTCATGCGGGGCGGTGCGTTCAAGCCCCGCACCTCCCCCTACTCCTTCCAGGGCATGGGTACTGACGGCCTTGAGCTGCTGCTCCGCGCAAAGGAAGCCACAGGTCTGCCCATCGTCACCGAGCTGATGAGCCCGAAGTACTGCGAGCTGTTCGAGGAAAAGGTGGATCTGGTGCAGATCGGCGCCCGGAACATGCAGAACTTCGACCTGCTCAAGGAGGTGGGCAAGATGAGCAAGCCCATCCTGCTCAAGCGGGGCCTTGCCAACACCTATGAGGAGTGGATCATGTCCGCCGAGTACATCATGTCCGCCGGAAATGAGAACGTCATCCTCTGCGAGCGCGGCGTGCGCACCTTCGAGAGCTACACCCGAAACACACTGGATCTGTCCGCTATCCCCGCCATCCGCCGGATGAGCCACCTGCCCATCATTGTGGACCCCTCCCACGCCGCGGGTATGTACTGGATGGTGGAGCCGCTGGCCATGGCCGCCGTGGCAGTAGGGGCCGACGGCCTGATGGTGGAGGTTCACAACGATCCTCCCCACGCCAAGTGCGACGGCCAGCAGTCCCTGACTCCCGCCAAGTTCCAGCAGCTCATGGACAAGGTCCGTCCGCTGGTGTCCCTGATGGGCAAGGAATTGGTGTAAGGACGTTTTACTTTTCATTACATAGCACCCCATGATTTTCGCCGGTTTGCACCGGACGAGGAGGCTTTTCCGTGAAAACACTGACCGTGGCCCTGCCGGGCCGCGAATACGACATTCTCATCGAGCGCGGCCTGCTGGATCGAGCGGGTGAGCGCGCCCGCGCCGTCTGTCCCCGGGCGGAGCGGATCTTCGTGGTGACGGACACCAACGTGGGCCCGCTGTACCGGGATCGGCTGGAGCGCAGCCTTGCCGCGGCGGGCTTCCGTACCGCCGTCTGCGTCATCCCGGCGGGGGAAAAGAGCAAGTCCCCCGCCCAGCTGGCAGAGCTGTGGGAGCGCATGATGGCCTTCGGCCTGACCCGCACCGATGCGGTGACCGCCCTCGGCGGCGGCGTGGTGGGGGACTTAGCAGGCTTTGCCGCCGCCACCGTCCTCCGGGGGGTGGACTTCATCCAGATTCCCACCACCCTGCTGGCGCAGGTGGATTCCTCCGTGGGCGGCAAGGTGGCCGTGGATCTGAAGGCCGGGAAAAACCTCGCCGGGGCTTTTTACCAGCCTAAGCTGGTGCTCATGGACCCCGCCGTGCTGGACACTCTGCCCGACTCCACCTTTGCCGACGGCATGGCGGAGGTCATCAAATACGGCTGTATCCGGGACCGGGCCTTTTTCGACTTTCTCGCCGCCCGCCCCTCCCGGCAGGCGGTCATGGCGGATATTGAATACGTTTTGTATACCTGCTGCGATATTAAACGGGACGTAGTGGTTCAGGACGAGCATGACACCGGTCTGCGGATGATTCTGAACTTCGGTCACACCGTGGGCCACGCCTTCGAGCTGGCGGGCAACTACGAGACTTGGACCCATGGGCAGGCGGTGGCCGCGGGCATGGTGTGCGCCGCGCAGCTGGGCCTCGGCCTGGGCGTGACCCACGGCGATGACGGCGGTATTCAGACCCTCATCGACCTGCTGACCGCCTTCGGTCTGCCCACTCACATCGACTGCGACCGGGAGACCGTGGCCCGGGCGGTGGGTCTGGACAAAAAGAGCGCCGGGTCGGACATCACCATGATCTTTCTGGAGAAAATGGGCCGTGCCGTGCCGGTAAAGATGCCAAAAGAGGCCGTGCTTGAGAACCTCAAGGCCGTATTCGGCCGGTAACACCGGGCTTTCAGCTATCTGCCCGCCGCCCTGGCGGCGGAATTCCCACGGGGAGGTATTTCATGGATATTACCATCACGCCGGCGAAGCTGGCCGGGGCCATCACCCCGCCCCCCTCCAAAAGTCAGGCTCACCGGCTCATCATCGCCGCGGCGCTGGCGGGGGGGACCAGTGTCATCACCAATGTGGCCATGTCGCAGGACATCGCCGCCACCCTGTCCTGCATGCGGGCGCTGGGGGCGTCGGCGGAGCAGGACGGCTCCGCCCTCACCGTCACCGGTCTGGGTGAAAAACGCACTCCTTATTCCCCCTGCATGTGCGGGGCGGTGCATCTGGATTGCGGCGAGAGCGGCTCCACCCTGCGCTTTCTCATCCCCGTGGCGCTGGCGGTGGCCGGCGGCGCCTTCTTCACCGGCCGGGGCCGACTGCTGGCCCGACCCCAGAAGCCCTACGCCGACCTCTTCGCGGAAAAGGGCATTTTCTTTGCCCACGAGGCGCAGGCCATCACCGCCGGGGGCGTGCTGACCCCCGGGGAGTACCGCCTGCCCGGCGACGTGTCCTCCCAGTTCGTCACCGGCCTGCTGTACGCCCTGCCCCTGCTGGACGGGGACTCGGACATCGTCCTCACCACGCCGCTGGAATCCAAGGGCTACGTGGACATGACCCTGCTGGCCCTGCGGACCTTCGGCGTGACTGCCGCGGAGACAGAGACCGGCTATCACGTCCCCGGGAACCAGCGCTACGCCGCCTGCGACACGGCGGTGGAGAGCGACTACTCGCAGGCTGGCTTTTTCTACGCCGCCAAGGGGCTGGGCTGCCCGCTGGACATCCGGGGCCTTGCCCCGGACTCCGCGCAGGGCGACCGCTGCATTATTCCATATTGCGCCGCGCTGGACGGGGACGGCCCGGTGGAGCTGGACGTGTCCCAGTGCCCGGATCTGGTGCCGCCGCTGGCGGCCCGGGCCGCCATCCGGGCGGGAGGGGCCGTCACCCGGCTTACCAACGCCGCCCGGCTGCGCATCAAGGAGAGTGACCGGCTCGCCTCCGTCACCGCCGCTCTCAACGCCATGGGCGCGCACGTAGAGGAGCACCCGGACAGCCTGACTATTTACGGCGCGGACAGCCTGCGGGGCGGCTGCACCGTGGACTGCTGCAACGACCACCGCATCGCCATGATGGCCGCCGTGGCTGCCGTCCGGTGTGAAGCCCCCGTCACCCTTACCGGTGCGGAGTGCGTGAAAAAATCCTACCCCGATTTCTGGGAGGACTACGAGAAGCTGGGCGGGCGCATCGTCCGCGCCGGACTGTAAGGAGCGCTTTATGGAACTGATCGTCAAACATTTCCGGGACCTCACTGCCGACGAGCTGTATGACATCCTTAGACTCCGGGTGGACGTGTTCGTGGTGGAGCAGAATTGCCCCTACCCCGAGATCGACGGCAATGACAAGGACGCGTATCACGTCTTTCTCCGGGAGGACAACGCCATCAAGGCATATCTCCGGGTGCTGGCCCCCGGCGTGGCCTTCGACACCTGTGCGCTGGGCCGGGTCATCGCCGTGGAACGGCGGCAGGGACTGGGCAGCCGCATCGTGGCCGCCGGCATCGACACTGCCCGGGAGAAATACGGCGCGCGGGCCATCACGCTGGAGGCGCAGGTCTACGCCCGGAGCCTGTACGAAAAGGCGGGCTTCCGCCAGACCTCGGAAGAGTTTTTAGAGGATGGCATCCCCCACATCAGAATGCGGCTCGACCTGCCGGAGCCATAAGGAGGACATTATGAAATACACCATTTTCGGCGAATCCCACGGTCCCGCCATCGGCGTCACCCTCACCGGCGTCCCCGCCGGGCTGGAGCTGGACCGGGACTTCATCCGCAGTGAGATGGCCCGCCGCGCCCCGGGGAAAGACGCCCTGTCCACCGCCCGGAAGGAGGCGGATGAGCCGAAGATCCTCTCCGGCGTGTTTGAGGGAAAAACCACCGGCTCCCCTCTGTGCGCCGTCATTGAGAATACCGATACCCGCAGCGGCGACTATTCCCGCACCAAAGATCTGGCCCGGCCGGGCCACGCGGACTATCCCGCCCACGTCCGCTACGGCGGCTTCAACGACTACCGGGGCGGCGGGCACTTCTCCGGCCGCCTCACCGCGCCGCTGGTGTTTGCCGGGGCGGTGGCCAAGCAGATCTTAGCGCAAAAGGGCATTTTCGTGGGTGCCCACATCAATTCTATCTATGGCATCTCCGACCAGCCGCTGGAGGACTGGGACAGCCTGCGATCCGTGGCCGAAAAGCCGTTCCCCGTGCTGGATGACGCCGCCGGGGCGGAGATGCAGGCTGCCATTCTGGAGGCGAAGGAGGAGCAGGACTCCGTGGGCGGCTCCATCGAGTGCGCCGTATTCGGCCTGCCCGCGGGGCTGGGTTCTCCGGACTTTGGGGAGAACGCCGAAGGCATTTTCTCCCAGTACCTCTTTGCCGTCCCGGCGGTAAAGGCGGTGGGCTTCGGCGCGGGGGCGGCCTTCGCCCTCATGCGCGGCTCCGAAGCCAACGACCCCCTGTTCGTAGACGACGACGGCTCCGTCCGGGCGGAGCAGAACTGTGCCGGCGGCATCAACGGCGGCATCACCAACGGCATGCCGCTGGTGTTCGAGGTCACCATGCGGCCCACGCCGTCCATCGCCCGGCGGCAGTTCACCGTGGACATGGCGAAGAACGAAAATGCCGAGCTGGAGCTTCAGGGCCGCCACGATCCCTGCGTCGTCCACCGGGCAGTGCCGGTCATCGAGGCGGCGGCGGCGCTGGCTGCCTGCGAGCTGCTGGGCATCTGACGGAAAAGGAGTGCTTTCACATGGACTATAAAACGCTCAGAGAGACGGACGAAAACGCGGTCATCCTCCCCGGGGCACGGGTCAACGGCGACGTAACCTTCGGCCACGGCTGCTCCGTCTGGTTCAACGCCGTCATCCGCGGCGATCAGGCCCCCATCACCATCGGGGAGAACACCAATATTCAGGATAATTCCACCCTCCACACCAGCAATCAGCGCAGCATGTCGCTGGGCAGCGGCGTCAGTGTGGGTCACAACGTGGTGCTCCACAGCTGCACCGTCGGGGACAACTGCCTCATCGGCATGGGAGCCATCGTCATGGACGGGGCCGTCATCGGCAGTAACTCCATCGTGGGCGCGGGGGCACTGGTCACCAAAAATACCATCGTGCCCGAGGGGTCCATGGTGCTGGGCAGCCCCGCCACCGTCCGCCGCCCCCTGACGGAGGAGGAG
>CAYNEH010000039.1:0-11267 GCA_964396195.1 uncultured Oscillospiraceae bacterium | reverse complement strand
CGCATGGCGTCAATGTGTTCTCCGAAGATGGACTTCTGGGCGGCGATGCCGTCGACAAGGCGGCTTTTCTCCGTGACGGTCCGGCCACTCTGCACCGGCAGGGCCACGCCATGTTCGGCAAATACCTCGTTGACGGCGATGACGGCGTTCTCCGCTTTGCCAAGGCCAATATAGGGGGCGCAATGGTAGACGGCCTCTTTGACCTCCTCCGGCTTCACACCGGAAGCGAGGGCGGCGGCTGTGTGGCGCTTCACCTCATTCATGGTTTGGTTAGTGGTTGCCACCACAAGGATAATCAGCTCACGCAGCCGGGCGGGGAGTTTATTTTCGGCGTAGACTTCGCCGTAGATGAGCCGCTCCTTGATGGCGGCAAATTCCGGGTCGGAAGCCGTCAGGGGAGACGGGGCCTGCCCGTACAGCGTCTGCATCGTATTCTGTGTCTGTTCCACTCTGTTCATGATAATACCTCCATTCATTTACATTTGCTCTGCGGGCTGTGTTCCTGCAGCATGTTCTCGGCATGAGAATAGCACGATTTTGTCGGAACGGCAATGAAAATCGCCGCAGTAGCAGGCGCTTTTCTCCGGGTAGGCCGCTTTTCACGGCGTCAAAACGAACAAATACAGCGTCGTCCCCGTTCATGCAAAGCTTCGATTTGGACACGCATTATTTTCAAGAGCAGTCTGCCGTTTTTGCTTGCCTTCACATATAAAATATGGTAAGATAATTTGATAACTGGGGAGGGGTGCCATGTGCTGATACTTGGGATCGACCCGGGCTACGCTATTGTTGGTTTCGGCCTGATAGAGAGTCGTGGGGCGAAATATTGGCTGGTCAGCTGCGGCGCCATCAACACCCCGGCGGGGTTACCGCTGCCGGCCCGACTGCTCCAGATCTCCTGCGACCTGGAAGCACTGATTGGTCAGTTTCACCCGGAAGCCATGGCCATTGAGGAGCTGTTCTTTAACCAGAACGTCACCACCGGCATCGGTGTGGCGCAGGCTCGGGGCGTCATTCTCATGACGGCGGAAAAAATGGGTCTTCCCATTTATGAATACAACCCGTCTCAGGTCAAGCAGGCAGTGGTGGGCTACGGCAAGGCGGAAAAACGGCAGGTTATGGATATGACAAAGCGTCTGCTGGGCCTGTCATCCGTGCCCAAGCCGGATGATGCGGCGGACGCAGTAGCCATCGCCTTGTGCCACGCCCGGTCGGCCACCTCACTGCTGAACCGATAAATCGCAACCTGCGGAGGAATCTGATGTTTTACTATGTTCAGGGCACTGTCGCCCATATCGCGCCCTATCTTGCCGTCATCGACTGCGGCGGGGTAGGGTATGCCTGCCGTACCACCAACCACACGCTGTCTGCCCTGACGGTGGGCAAGACCGCCAAGCTGTATACCTATCTTCATGTGCGGGAAGAGGTCTTCGAGCTGTATGGCTTTGTCAGCGAGAGCGAGCTAAACTGTTTCCAGATGCTCATCGGCGTGTCCGGCGTCGGGCCCAAGGCCGCACTGGCCATTCTGTCCTCCAACAGCCCTGAGGGACTGGCTATGGCCATCGTGTCGGAAAATGAGAAGGCTCTGACCTCCGCGCCGGGTATCGGGAAAAAAATCGCACAGCGAATTATTCTGGAGCTGAAGGACAAGCTGGCCAAGGGTCAGCTTACCGCTGTCGGCGGCGGGGGAGAGACCTTTGCCGGCGGTATCACCGTCATCCCGGAGAACAAGACCAGTGAGGCATCCGCCGCATTGGCGGTACTGGGGTACAGTCAACAGGAGATTGCCTCCGCACTAAAGGGCATCGACATCGATGGCCTTGCGCTGGAGGAGATCATCCGTCAGGCGCTGAAAAAGATGGTAAAATGACGTTTTGCTCGGACATTGCGCGGCGTAGGACGCCGGTTCAAGAGGAAGTGACATTTTGAGCATTGACTTTTCCAATCAGGATTTTGAAGCCGATTCCCCGGAATCGCTGGTCACGACATCACTGACGCCGGGGGATGAAGGGGAAGGCTCTCTGCGGCCTCGTCGGCTGGACGAGTACATCGGCCAGCGCAAGGCGAAGGAAAACCTGTCCATTTTTATCGAGGCTGCCAAAATGCGGGGCGAGCCATTGGACCATGTCCTGCTCCACGGCCCCCCGGGGTTGGGTAAGACCACCCTGTCCGGCATCATTGCCAACGAAATGGGGGTCAATATCCGCATCACCTCCGGCCCGGCCATCGAAAAGCCGGGAGATCTGGCGGCGCTGCTGACCAATTTGCAGGAAAACGACATTCTGTTCGTGGATGAGATCCACCGGCTCAACCGCTCCGTGGAAGAGATCCTGTATCCCGCCATGGAAGACTACGCCATTGACATCATCATCGGCAAGGGGCCGTCGGCCAACTCCATCCGGCTGGATCTGCCGAAATTTACCCTCATCGGAGCCACCACCCGGGCGGGCCAGCTGTCCGCCCCGCTGCGGGACCGGTTCGGCGTGACGCTGCGGTTGGAGCTGTACTCGCCGGAGGAGCTGGCCAGTATCGTCACCCGTTCTGCCGGTATCCTCGACGTGCCCATCGAGCAGGACGGCGCGCTGGAGATCGCCCGGCGCAGCCGGGGAACGCCCCGTATCGCCAACCGGATGCTCCGCCGGGTGAGGGACTTTGCGCAGGTGACCGCCGGGGGCGTCATCACCCGCGGCGTTGCGGACCGCGCCCTGCGGGCGCTTGAGATCGACGAGCTGGGCCTTGACAACATCGACCGCCGGATGCTTACCAGCATCATCGAAAACTACGCCGGCGGCCCGGTGGGACTGGATACGCTGGCCGCCACCATCAACGAGGAGTCCGTCACGCTGGAGGACGTCTACGAGCCGTATCTCATGCAGCTGGGCTTCCTCACCCGGACGCCCCGGGGTCGTTGCGTCACCCGGAAGGCGTACGAGCATCTGGGCATCGCCGTGCCCGGCGGCGGGAGCATGGATCAGCTGACGCTGTAAAAATCTACTGCCGCCATGCAGATCGGCGGCGCTATAATCTGATATTGAGGTGTTTTCAATATGGGAAAACTGTTTGGGACCGACGGTATCCGCGGCGTGGTCAACGCCGGGCTGGACGCCGATCTGGCCTATAAGGTCGGCCTTGCGGCCGCCACTGTTCTGGCTGAGGGCAAGGCGGAGGGCGCCCGCCCGCTGGTGGCCATCGGCAAGGACACGCGCATTTCCGGTGATCTGCTCAAAGGTGCGCTGATCGCCGGACTGTGCACTGCCGGGGCGGATGTGCTGGATCTGGGCACGCTGCCCACCCCGGGCGTGGCTTGGGTTACGGTGGACGAAAAGGCGGACGCAGGCATCGTGATTTCCGCCTCTCACAACCCCTTTGAGCACAACGGCATCAAGATCTTCAACGGGCAGGGCTTCAAGCTGTCCGACGCGCTGGAGGAGCGTATCGAGGACATCGTCCTCTTCGGGCACAACAACGTCCCCATGCGCACCCACGACGGCATTGGAAAGGTCCATTATGTGGCACCCAAGGCGGCGGATGACTACATCGACCATCTGGTGAGCACCGTGGACGGCGACCTTCACGGTCTGCGTATCCTGGTGGACTGCGCCAATGGCGCGGCCTCTGCCACGGCAGGCCGCCTGTTCGATCGTTTCCTAAAGCTCCAGACCGACGTGATCAACGCTGACCCAGACGGCATCAACATCAACAACAAGTGCGGCTCCACCCATCTGGACGCGCTGGCCGCTATGGTTACCGCGGGCAAGTACGATATCGGTATCGCCTTCGACGGTGACGCCGACCGCTGTCTCGCCGTGGATGAGCTGGGCAATGAGATCGATGGTGACCAGATCATGGCACTGTGCGGGCTGGCACTTAAGGAGCAGGGTAAGCTGTCCGGCAACACCGTAGTGGCTACCATCATGTCCAACATCGGTCTGCACATGTTTGTCAAGGAGCACGACATGAACGTGGAGTGCACCAACGTGGGTGACCGCAACGTGCTGGAGCGGATGCTGGAGAAGGGCTACGCCATCGGCGGTGAGCAGTCTGGCCACATGATCTTCCTTGAATACGCCACTACCGGCGACGGTGAGCTGACTGCCCTCCAAATTCTGAATCTGCTTCAGAAAAGCGGTAAGAAGGCGTCCGAGCTGTTTGGCCAATGTGTCCGCTATCCGCAGGTGCTCATCAATGTCCCAATTTCCGGCGGTAATCCGAAAAAGGAGCAAATCATGGTGTCGGATTGGCTGAAGGCTGCGGTGGCGGAGCAGGAGAAGGCTCTGGCAGGAAATGGCCGCGTACTTGTCCGTCCCTCGGGAACAGAAGCACTCATCCGTGTCATGGTGGAGGGAAAAGACGAGGCTCAGGCCCGGGAATGCGCACAGGAACTGGCGGAGCTTATAAAAATAAACGAAAAATCCCTGTAATTTTAAAATATTTTCTATGGACTATTGACATTCGACAGGGGAACGGGTTATAATAACCGTGTAAATTGTATGGAATCAACAATGTGTGATAAACATCAATATAATGACGAGACACTTTGCACTTTAGCCGCATCAGGCGATCGTATCGCAGAGGAAGTTTTGGTTTTGCGGTATAATCGTTTGGTGCGTATTTGTGCCCGGCCATACTTCCTGACCGGCGGTGACAGCGAGGATCTGATCCAGGAGGCTATGTTCGGCCTGCTCAAGGCAATCCGGGAATTCGACCCAGAGCGAGACGCCTCCTTTCGTACCTTTGCTGAGGTCTGCATCCGCAATCGGATTCGCTCCGTCATCACGGCGGCGGCCGGGGGAAAGCACATGCCGCTGAACAACAGCGTTCCCATGGAGGCGCTTCCGGACATAGTCTCAAGCCCGGAGGAATCGCTGATTGACAGGGAAGAGGACAGCGAGCGGCTCCGGCAGCTTAAGAATCGCCTGTCCCCGTTGGAAAAGAGCATTTTGCCTTTGTATCTGGCCGGGCTGACCTATGAGGAGATCGGTCATCAGCTGGGAAGACAGTCCAAATCGGTGGACAACGCGATTCAGCGCATCCGGCACAAGGGTCGCGAACTAATTCCGGCGTTATCAGCGAAAGCTGACGCAAATATTATACTGCCCCAGCATGGTCGGTTAAGTTCCGGGCCTGGGCAAGTCAAAAGAGAGGGTATTTCCATGTACGAAGACAAGACTTTAGTTTGCAAAGAGTGCGGCCAGGAGTTCGTGTTCACCGCCGGTGAGCAGGAGTTCTATGCTGAGCGCGGCTTCCAGAATGAGCCGCAGCGCTGCAAGGCCTGCCGCGATGCCCGCAAGGCTGCTGCCCGTGGCCCCCGTGAGTATTTTACCGCTACTTGTGCTGCCTGCGGCGGCGAGGCCAAGGTTCCCTTCGAGCCGAAGTCTGACCGTCCTGTGTACTGCAGCGAGTGTTTTGCCAAGATGCGTGAGCAGGGCTGATCGGTAAAACTGAATCAACATAAAACGCTTGGCCGGTTACTTTGACTGTACTTGTCAAGTAAAAGCAGACACTAAAAAAAGAATATCTACAGAAAGCCCAGTTCAGTCTTGTACTGAACTGGGCTTTTATAGTCCAAAGCAGCTGCTGGACGCTGGTCGTTGAAGAAATAGACATCCATGTTCAGTAGAGGTACTGTCAAGATGGTACTGTCAAGATTTATTCGCAAAAAGGTTTGTGGACCCCGGCTGAATGACGTCTCAGCCCGCGGCTTCCATCTGTGCTGCCCTGTCATCAAGAGGCTTAAGCAGCCTCCCGCACACCGTGCCTAAAGGAATTTACACACAATTTTGAACTTGACTGTGTTGGGCCAGACCAACCTTTGATGCAAAGATTTACATAATACGGTTTACATAAGAACATGACATAATAGACAAAAAACAAGAAATTTCATTTTTTGCTTGCGCCGGGCCGAAAAGTGTTTTATATTATCTTTTACGCTCCACATTTTTCCGCATATTCATCGGCATAGTTTGTCTGCGTGCCACATATTATGCCATGCGGTAATTATGGTGTTGCGGGGATTTAGGGAACCGCTGATTTAATCGACGTTTTCTCTAACAATGCCTTGTAAATATTGTATTAATTGTGGCATCAAAAAAGGCAATCAACCCTTAGAAAAATTCCATTAGGCTGGAAAATAGCGGTAACTTCCCCCGTGCCGCAGGCTTCTGTTGCTGGCGGTGGTGCTCCGATGTTCGTTGATACCATAGGTACTGGCCTTTATGTCCGGTTCTATTGCTTTATAGTTTTATTTCACAGGAGAGGGGCGTGAAGCCTTGGATTACATCCACGAATACGAAGGTTGGCTGAAAACAGTGAAAAAGGCTTCTGCCAACACCCTTTCCTCCTACCTCAGAGATGTGCGTCAGTTTTCCGAGTGGCTCAGTGGGGACGGCCTGACACTGGTACAGGTCACGCAGGATGATATAAAAAGCTACGCGAAGCATCTGCACAGCCGAGGCAAGTCCGATGCCACTATCGTCCGCTCCGTTGCGTCGCTGAAATCCTTCTATTCCTTTATGGTGGCCTGTCACGCTATGCCGTTTAACCCGGCCAAGGGATATACCCCGTCCAAGGTGGAGCGGAAGTTGCCTAACATCCTCACCAGCAAGGAAGTGGACCTTTTTCTGGATCAGCCAGACGTGTCGGATGCCAAAGGATGCCGGGATAAGGCCATGCTGGAGTTGCTGTATGCCACTGGCATCCGCGTCGGCGAGCTTATCGCGTTGGATGTGCAGGACGTGAACCTGACGCTGGGTTTCGTCCGGTGCGAGAGTCACGGTCGGGAGCGTATGGTGCCGCTCTACAAAACGGCTATCCGGGCGCTGGTTGCCTATATCAACGAAGTGCGCCCCCAACTGCTGGTGCAGCCGGAAGAGACTGCCCTCTTTGTCAACCTTGGCGGAGAGCGAATGAGCCGTCAGGGCTTCTGGAAGATAGTCAAGTACTATCAGGAAAAGGCGGGCATCGAAAAGGACATCACGCCCCATACGCTGCGGCATTCCTTCGCAGCTCATCTTCTGGAAAACGGAGCGGACCTCAAATCCATACAGGAAATGCTTGGGCATGCGGATATTTCCTCCACCCAGATATATACTCAGATTGTCAATCAAAAGCTAAAGGATGTGTACATTAAAGCCCATCCCCGGGCTTGAAACGGCAGACTGTTTTCAAGAGCAGTCTGCCGTTTTGGTTTGGACACGCACCGCCGCTTGAAAATCCCTCCGCGGTGTGCTACAATAAACTGCTATATCATGCGGACTGCCCGCTCTGAGCAGCGTTAAAGCGTCAGACAGGCGGAATCACACAGGAAAGAGGTGGGCTGATGTACCTAAAAGCGCTGGAGATTCAAGGCTTCAAGTCGTTCCCGGAAAAAACGGTGCTGACCTTCGGCGAGGACATCACCGCCATCGTCGGTCCCAACGGCTCCGGCAAGTCCAACATCGCCGATGCCATCCGCTGGGTCATGGGCGAACAGTCCACTCGAACCCTCCGGGGCAATAAGATGGAGGACGTCATTTTTGATGGCACCGCCAAGCGCAAGGGGCTGGGCTTTGCCGAGGTGACGCTGGTGCTGGATAACACTGGAAAGCTCTTTCCCATGGAGGAGACGGAGGTGGCCGTCACCCGGCGATACTACCGATCCGGGGAGAGCGAATACTACATCAATCGCCGCTCCTGCCGCCTGAAGGACATCAACGAGCTGTTCATGGACACCGGCTTGGGCCGGGAAGGTTACTCCATCATCAGTCAGGGCAAGGTGGATGAGATTCTGTCCGTCAAGAGCGCCGACCGGCGGGAAATCTTTGAGGAAGCCGCCGGCATCTCCCGCTTCCGTCACCGGAAGGAGGAGGCAGAGCGCAAGCTGGAGCGCACAGACGAAAATCTGGTGCGCATCAACGACAAGATTGACGAACTGGAACTTCAGGTGGAACCGTTGCGGGCGGCGGCAGAAAAGACGAAGAAATACCTTGCCCTCCGGGACGAGCTGCGGGGGCTGGAGATTTCCGTGTGGCTGGAGCAGCTGGAAAAGCTGCGGGTCAACGGCGTGAAGGCGGCAGCTGACTATGACCTCGCCGCGAGGCAGCTCAGTGATGCACAGTCTGCCCGGGATGCGCTGTACGCCGCCGAGGAGGATTACGCCGGACAGATGCGTCAGAAGGATCTGGACGCGGAGATCATCCGAACAGAGCTTTCCCAGCTGGAAAGCCGGGCCAATGAGTACGAAAGTGCCATCGGTTTGCTGAAAAACGACATGAAGAACAACAGCGAGAACGCCGTGCGCATCCGGACAGAGTTGGAGCAGCAGGAGGGCCGCGCGGGTTCGCTGGCGGGGCAGATTGCCGAGCGCCAGGCCAGACTGGACGAGATACAAAAAGAGATGGACGGCTGTGCCGCACAGCTGGACGAACTGCGGGGGCAGGCGGATGAGGCGCTGCACTCCGCGGGAAGCCTGAACGATGAGCTTTCATCCCTTCAAGAGAAGGAGCGGTTGGAAAATGCCTCCGCCGCCGAAGCCCGGGAACTGCTGTCTGCGCTGGCCGCCGCCGCGCAGGAGCTGTACGACCGGGAGGAAAAGGCCGGACGAGAGTTGCTGGAGCAGGAAGATCGGGCAAAAGAGGCCGCTGATTCCGCCGCCGCCGTGAAAAAGGAACTGGAACAGGCGGAGGAGGATCGGGACGCGGTCAAAAACATCATCAGCGGCTATCAGCTCCGCTGTCAGACCAGAAAACGCAAGGCTGACGAAGCAGAGGAAAAGCACCGCAAGCTCCAGATGGACGAGAACGCCCTGAACTCCCGCATCCATATGCTCACCGAGATGGAGAAGGTCTACGAGGGCTACTCCAAAGCGGTAAAGCTGGTGATGGGCGAAGCGGAGCGGGGCAACCTCCGGGGCGTTCGGGGGCCGGTGGCCGGGCTGATCCACGTGCCCGACCGGTGTGCCGTGGCTATCGAGATCGCCCTCGGCGGCGCCATGCAGAATATCGTAGTGGAGCGGGATGTGGATGGCCGGGACGCTATCAGTTGGCTCAAGCGCCGGGACGGCGGTCGGGCCACCTTCCTGCCCATGAATGCCATCCGCCCCGCCGACTTCCGGGATAAGGCGGTGGAGCGGGAGCCGGGCTTTGTGGGCATGGGCGACGGGCTCATCACCTTCGACCCGGAGTACGCCGATATTTTCTCCAATCTGCTGGGCCGAGTGGTCATTGCTGAGGACATGGACAAGGCTCTTGCCATGGCCCGGAAGTTTGGCCGCCGGTTCCGCATCGTAACGCTGGATGGGCAGGTGCTCAACGCCGGCGGCTCCATGACCGGCGGTTCTGTGTCCCGCAGCGCGGGCATCCTGTCCCGTGCAAACGAGCTTGAACGGCTCCGCACCCAGCGGGAGTCGCTGGACGATGACCTGAAAGTCGCCGCCGCCCAGCTGGCCGAGGCCCGGCGGGAGCTTACCGCCGCCAATTACGAGATGGACACCGCCTCCGCCCAGCTGCGTCAGGCGGAAGATGCGGTGCTCAAGCTCACCGAGCGGCGGGACAGCGCCGATGCCCATCTGGCGGACGTGAACAACCGCCGCACGACCCTTACCGCCGAGCGTGCCCGGCTGTGCCGCCGGATGGAGGAGAACGATTCCGCTGTCACCGCGGCCAAGACACGCATCGAGGAGCTGGAAGGTTCGGCTGCAGCCATCCGGGCGGAGGCTGAGGCCAAAAGTCAGGGGCAGTCCACTTTGCAGGAGATGCTGGACGGCATCAACAGCCGCATTGCGGAGATCAATACCCGACTGGCCGGGATGGATGGTGAGAGGGCGGCCTCACGCCAGAGCATCGATGAATTGGAACGGCTGCGTCGGGATCTCAGCGGCGACACCGAGAGCCGTCTTGCCATGATTGCGGGCTTTGAGCAGAGCAATGCCGAGCTGACGGAACGCATCCGCCAGACGGAGGAGCAGCTCCAGTCTCTGCGCAGCGAGAGTCAGGTGAAAAACGGCGCCGTCCGCCGCATCAACGAGGAAAAGCTGGAGCTGGAGGGCAAGCGCAATCAGGCGGGTAAAGCCGCCCGGGACAAGAACGAGGAGCTTATGCGGCTCCAGAGCGAGGTATCCGCGCTGGACAGCAAGCGCATGGCTGCAGCCATGGAGGAG
This sequence comes from uncultured Oscillospiraceae bacterium, assembly GCA_964396195.1. GTDB lineage: Bacteria > Bacillota > Clostridia > Oscillospirales > Oscillospiraceae > Enterenecus. The sequence goes on along the minus strand of CAYNEH010000039.1, from coordinate 1,132 downwards.
AAGCAATTGCTGGACAAGCTGTGGGAGACCTACGAACTGTCTCACGAGGCCGCCAAGGCACAGCGAGTAGAACTGGAATCCATGCAGAAGGCCCAGCGGCGGATCGCCGAGCTAAAGCGCGGCATTTCTGCCCTCGGCAGCATTAACCCGGACGCAGTGGAGGAATTCCAGCGGGTCAACGAGCGCTATACCTACTTTACCGACCAACGGGATGACGTTACCAAGGCAAAACGGGAGCTGGAAGACATCATCACCGGCATCACGAATGAGATGACCGCCATCTTCACCGAGCAGTTCGCCCTCATCAACGAGACGTTCCAGCAGACGTTTCTTGATCTGTTTGGGGGCGGCAAGGCCCGGCTGGAGCTGGAGGATCCGGACGACGTACTCAACTGCGGCATCGAGATCAAGGTTCAGCCCCCCGGCAAGGCTCTCAAGACCATCACGCTGCTGTCCGGCGGCGAGAAGGCCTTTGTGGCCATTGCGCTGTATTTCTCCATTCTGAAGGTTCGGCCCACGCCATTCTGCGTCATGGACGAGATTGAGGCGGCTCTGGACGATGCCAATGTCATCCGGTTTGCCCAGTACATGCGGCGTATGAGCGAAAAGACCCAGTTCATCGTCATCACCCACCGCCGCGGCACCATGGAGGAGGCCGACGTGCTTTACGGCGTCACCATGCAGGAGCAGGGCGTCAGCAGGATGTTGACCATCAACCTAAATGAGGTGGAAAGGGAATTGAACATTAAATAATGTTCAATTCCAAAGGACGAAGTCCTTTACCTCTTTTCTTCTTCGCCGAAAAATCGGCGAGGGTTTTGGTGCGTCCTGCGGACGCGGAGCGGCAGGTTTCGCCTGCGGGCGAGTTACTTTTTGCTCCTGCAAAAAGTAACCAAAAACAGGTTCAGGGGCGAAAATACGGATTCGACTTCGGGCGCTGAAGTTCGCGCCCTCGCTCATAGTATTTTCCCCCTGAAAACCCCAGAATTTACGAGAGAGCGTTCAAAGAGTGCGTTCGTCTATTTCCGGCGCGGGGTAAGCCGACACGCGAAGCCTCTGTTTTTCGCTGCCGCTCCAATGGTGGTTGTTAAAGTCTGTCGGGCCATCGGTGGACGCCTGCGTTGCTGGTTTG
>CAYNEH010000038.1:0-11273 GCA_964396195.1 uncultured Oscillospiraceae bacterium | reverse complement strand
AGCGGTCGGAACCCAAAAAGCGAGACACGATTTTCATCGTGTCTCGCTTTTTGGTCCGAGTAGTGCGACTCGAACGCACGGTCTCCTGGTCCCAAACCAGGCGCGATACCAACTTCGCTATACCCGGATATTCAATGCAACACCGCACAATATCGTCTGCGGCGCTTTGTGGAAATTTTGCCCCCGCATTTCGTTGCATTTCCTTGCAATACACAAAGTATTGCCGCGGCAATGCGCCTCATTCGGAAGCAAAATTTGCTCGCAAATCGCTCTTGCCGAATTATGCGGTGCTGCCTCAACTTTAACCATTATACCACGGGGAAGGGAAAAAATCAAAGATTTTTCTGCCTGTGTTCAGTTAATGCAAAACACAGGACAGAGCGCACCGTCTGTACATACGGACAGACCAGAAGGTCAGGCAGGACAGCTTTAATATTATAGCCGATTTTCTTGTCCTTTGCAAGTATTTGTAGTATACTGTCCCTGATATTTTGTCTGAGGTGAATAGGATGCGGATGCGAAAAAAGAAAAATCTGAACCCGCGGATGGAGGCATGCCGGGCGCTGTGGATTCAGGATCCGGCGGCGTACAAGGGCCGCTGGCGGGAGCTGAAGCCGGATGCAGCCATGGTGCGGCTGGAGCTTGGCTGCGGCAAGGGGCGGTTTACCGCCGAGACTGCCGCCGACCACCCGGAGGACCTTTACATTGCCGTGGAGCGAGTGCCCGATGCCATGGTCATCGCAATGGAGCGCTGCCGCGCGCGCGGGCTGACCAACGTGTTCTTCATTGACGGGGACGCCGCCAGGCTCAGCGATTACTTCGCGCCGGACGAGGTGGACCTCATCTACATCAACTTCTGCGACCCGTGGCCGTCGGTGAAGCATTCCAAGCGCCGCCTGACCCACGAGGGCTTCCTGCTCAGCTACCGGGGGGTACTCCGGGACGGCGGCCAGATCCATTTTAAGACGGACAATCACGACCTGTTTGAGTGGTCGCTGTTCCAGTTTCCCAAGGCGGGGTACGAGCTGTCCGAGGTGACCCGGAATCTCCATGAGCACGGCGTGTGCGGCGTGATGACCGACTATGAGGAAAAATTCCACAGCATGGGCACGCCCATCAACCGCTGTGTGGGTACCAAGGGTGCCCTGCCCGAGCGGGCGGAGCTGCGGGGGCCGGAGGCCATCATCCGTCCCATGGCGGACAGCGACCGACTGGCGGTGCTGCGGCTGTCCCGCCAGTGGGCGGACGAGGGCATCACCTACGGCTATCGCGCCGACGAGCTGTCTGACCTGAAGGACTATCGGATCTGGGTGGCGGAGCTGAACGGGAACGTGATCGGCTACGCCGCCGGGCAGACGGAGACGGCCGAGCGGGACTCCAGCATCCTGAAGACCGGCGACCAATGGTTCGAGCTGGAGGAGCTGTACGTCACGGCCGGCCACCGGAGCGAGGGCATCGGCCGGGTGCTGCTGCACACTGTGGAGGACGAGCTGCGGCGTGAGGGCGTGAACCGGATGATGCTCACCGCGGCCAACCGGGACCACGAGCCGCTGCTGCGCTTCTATCTCGAGGACGACATGACGGTGTACAGTACCCGCCTGTTCAAGGATCTGTGAGCAAAAGCGCTGACGCAGCAGAACTTTGCGAGGGTTCAGATACGTAAAAGCGCCGAGCGGCTGCCCGATAACCTTAAATTTTTTGTGAAATCTGCGCAAAAACTATGGAAATCTCATTGAAAGTGTGCTACAATAACACTACCCTCGGTTGACAAGGACAGACACGGTTTTTCGGGGCTGAAATAACAGCCAGCTTCGTTTTCCTCGTTGCCGGGCGACGGCCCGGCTGCCTCGTCATCCTCGCTGACCGCCGTTTCCGCGCCCGAAAAACTCCAAGGGACTTTCCGGCGAGGGATAATGGGGGCATGGCAAGGAAGAGGACACCGGTGGGCTGACGCCCACCAAGGACGATGACGCCGCCAGCGCCCATCAGGGCCGCCGGAAAGCGTATCTGCCCTTGTCAGCCGAGGGTAAGAAAGCAGAAGTAATGCTTTCGACCACACCCCCCCGGGGTGAAAGGAGCTGAGCACATGAAGTTTACGTTCACAGAGAAAAAGGTCAACCTGCCCCAGAAAGTCCGGAACTACGCAGAGAAAAAGGTGGGCAAGCTGGACCGCTATTTCAGGACGGAGGCTGAGGCCAATCTGGTTTTCAGCGTTGAGAAGGACCGCAATAAGGTGGAGCTGACCATCCGTTCCGGCGGCACCATCCTGCGGGTATCTGAGAGCACTTCGGATATGTTCGCCTCCATCGACGCGGCTGTCACCTCTATGGAACGCCAGCTTCGCAAACACAAGGCCCGTCTGGAAAAGCGCCTGCGTCAGGATGCCTTCGAGCGGACGGTGCCGGCGGAGGAACTGTCCACCTTCGTGCCGGAGGAAGAGGAGGAGAGCTTTGAGGTGGTGCGCACCAAGCGTTTCCCCTTCAAGCCCATGACCGTGGACGAGGCCATTTTGCAGATGGATCTGCTGGGGCACACGTTCTTTGCCTTCCGGAATGAGATGGACGGGGCGTTTGCTGTGGTGTACCGTCGGAACGACGGCGGCTATGGCCTCATCGAGGACGGAGATTGATGGAATAAACAACGGGCCGCCGGGAATTCCCGGCGGCCCCTTTTTGCACAGTGAGAATAAAAAAGAGAGGGCGCGGCTGAGCCGCGCCCTCGTTTTATATTTGCTCTTGTTACAGCGGATGATCCGTGGGGGAACCGGAGAAGGGATTCTTTGCCACATCCACGATGAACTGGGCGGCGCGCTCGATGCCCACCGCGCTGGTGCTCAGGGACATGTCGTAGTTGCTGTACATGCCCCAGTCGTTGCCGGTGTAGTGCTTATAATAGGCCCGGCGCTGCTTGTCCTTTTCCTCCAGACGCTTCTCCGGGGTCTTCTCAGACTCGCCGTACAGCCGGACGATGCGCTCCGTCCGGAAGGGAATGTCCGCGTGGATGAAGGTGTGCAGGCAGTCGGTGCGCTCCCGCAGGATATAGTCGGCGCAGCGGCCCACGATAACACATGGCCCCTTTTCCGCCAGGTCGAGGATGACCTTGCACTGCATGACCCAGAGGAAGTCTTCGGCGGACAGGCCGCTCATGGTCTGGTGCCCGCCCACTCCGGCAAAAGCATAGGAAAACAGACTTTTCCAAGGAGAAGCATACTCTCCCTGCTGTTCAATAAATTTTTCGTCGAAACCGGTTTTGGTGGCCACCTGCCTGACAAGCTCCTTGTCGTAGTAGGGGATGTCCAGAAGCTCGGCCACCCGCTTGCCCACGGTGCGGCCGCCGCTGCCGAACTCGCGGCTGACAGTGATGATGCTTTTCTTGCTGCTCATAATATGACCTCCTTATTCGCGTTGAGGTGGATCGGTATGGGAAGGGGTGGACTCCACGATCAGGATGAGACGCGGGGAAAACTCTCCTTGCCTGAATTATAGCACGTGGGATAGGAAAAAGCAAAGAAGAAATGGGAAAAAGCAAAGAAGAAATGGGAAAAAGCTCCGGGCGGCGCGAACCGTCCGGAGCTTATTGCATCACGATTTCTTGTTTCTGAGAAAGACCTGCGTGCCCTGATAGTTGGCGTTGTGGCGCTCGTCGATGTCGAAAATGCCCAGTGAGCCGATGAACTTGGACAGCTTGGAGTAGCCGTAGTTCCGCGCGTCGAAATCCGGCTGCTTTTTCAGCAGCAGGGTGCCCACGTCGCCCAGATAGGCGTAGCCGTCCTCGTCCGCCAGATCCTCCACCGACTGGGCGATGAGCTCCTGCACGGTGAGGGGCTTGTTCTCCGGTTCTGGCTCCGGCTCCGCGTGGGCGGCGGCCTTCTTTTTGCAGGGCTTCGCCGCGGGGACGGCGGCCTCCGCCGCCTTCAGCGACTCGATATACACAAACTTGTCGCAGGCCACGATGAAGGGCTTGGGGGTCTTTTTTTCTCCCATGCCGTACACCTTCATCCCTGCCTCCCGGAGCCGGGTGGCCAGCCGGGTGAAGTCGGAATCACTGCTCACCAGCACGAAGCCGTCGCAGTTGCCGGAGTACAGGATGTCCATGGCATCGATGATCATGGCCGAGTCAGTGGCGTTTTTGCCGGTGGTGTAGCTGTACTGCTGGAAAGGGGTGATGGCATGCTCCAGCAGGAGGGACTTCCATGTGGACATGTTGGGACTGGTCCAGTCGCCGTAAATGCGCTTGATGGTGGGAGTGCCGTAAACGGCCACCTCCGCCATGATCTCCCGCAGGGCGGTGCGGGGGGCATTGTCTGCGTCTATGAGGACGGCGAGGCGCAGCTCCTGCTCCGTGGTGTGCTCCATGGTCGAGCTCCTCAACCGTCGCTGAGCACGAAGTGGCAGAAGCGCAGCACCTCGTACCAGTCATCACTGTCGAAGCAGACGAATTTGTCGTCCTTCAGCACCGCACCGGGGTAAAAGCTCTTGGAATAGGCCATCTGGTGATGGACAAAGTCAATCTCCATGTGGAAGTGATCGGGCATGGGGACGATGCACTGGGGGGCGTTCTTCACTGCCTGCGCCGCGGCGGCCTCGATGCGCTCCACCGCTTCGTCCGGGTGGAGAGAGGTGACGGAGCCGCCCCGTCCCTCGTTGACGGGGACGGTGGTGATGGCGGGGATGAGGGTGCGGGCGTAGTCGCACAGGGCCTTGTCGCCGGTGACGAGGGCCACGGGCACGCCAAAGTACCCGGCGGTGTAGGCGTTGATGAGGAACTCGCTGCACAAGACGCCGTTGAGGGTGACGTGATCGTTGCGGCCGTTCATGGTGTGGGACAGGGGATTGCCGGGGCAGCCGGCCCACGCGTGGTAGCCGGTGAAGAACACGGCGCCGTACTTGTCCTGATCCAGCCCGCTCATCATGCTCAGCAGGTCACCGGACCATGAGCGGTTCATTTTGATGCCCCGGGGAAGACCGGCGGGGTCGATGTTCCGGGCGGAATCGTGGGCGTCCTTCACCAGAACCTCCTCCGCTCCGGCGGACAAGGCGCCCCGGCAGGCGGCGGCCACCTCGCGGGTCATCTGCTTCTGGGCGGGGGTGTAGTCCATGGGAGAGGTGCGCTCCGTCTCCGGCCAGGAGACGATGCCGCAGGTGCCCTCCATGTCGGCACTCAGAAATACTTTCATTTTGATCTCATCCTTTCGGTATTGCAGTTGGTTTAAACACGGGAGCGGATGATCCGCTCCACCTCATTGAGCTGCTCCACGGTGTTCACACCCAGCATCTCCGTTTCCGAGCAGCCGTCGCACAGGCCGACCCGGCCGCCTGCGGACTTGATGAAGGCGGGCACGTCTGTGAGATACAGCTCGCCCTGAGCGTTGTCGGTGGTGAGCTTGTCAAGGCTGTCCAGCAGCTCCCGCACCCGGAACACATAGGCTCCGGTATTCACCTCGGTGACTGCGGCCTGCTCCGGCGTGCAGTCCTTGGCCTCCACGATGGCCCGGAAGGATCCGTCGGCCTCCCGCAGCACCCGGCCGTAGCTGCCGCCGTCGCTGAGCCGGGCGGACAGCAGAGTGCAGGCGTTGCCGTTTTTCAGATGTGTGTCCAGTAGGGCGCGGAAGGTGGCCTCTTTCATCAGCGGCGTGTCGCCGCAGCAGATGAGCACATGGCCGTCGGGGTCATCCAGCAGGGGGGCGGCGTACTGCACTGCGCCGCCGGTGCCGTTGAGCTCCTCCTGTACGGCGTTGGGGTAGTCGGGGAAGGCGGCCAGCACCTTGTCCTTCATCCAGCCCACCACCAGAACGGTGTTTTTCTTCGGAAGGAAGGACAGCGAGTCCAACACGTAGGCCAGCAGGGGACGGCCCGCCGCCTGCCGCAGCACCTTGGGCAAATCTACGCCCTCCGTGCGCAGGCGGGTGCCCTTTCCGGCGGCCAGCACCAGAGCTTTGACGTTGGTATTCAATACAGAACACTCCTTGTGTGGAAAATGATTGTCACGAAAACAAAGATAGTATATCATAGTTCAAAAGCATTGAACAAGGCGCTGGAAAATTTTTTTGTCCGCTTTGCAGCAAAATGGGCTTCTCAGGCGTGTATAGGATGAAGGGGGCGAAGATATGGATCGATCCGACCGGCTGGAATCGCTGGTGACAAAATATGAAAGCACCCTCTTCCGTGCGGCCCTCGCCATTCTGGGAGACGTCCCGGAGGCGGAGGACGCGGTGCAGGACACATTCCTGCGCTATCTGGAAAAGGGCCCGGAGTTCCGGGATGAGGGCCACGAGCGGGCGTGGCTGCTGAAGGTGACGGCCAACGGCTGCAAGAGCCGCCTGCGGAGTCGGAAGCGCCGTCAGGCCCGGGAGCTGCCCGACAGCATCCCCGCCCCGGAGGACGGAAGCCGGGAGGTGCTGGCTGCGGTGATGGCCCTGCCCGCCGACCAGCGGGCGGCGGTGCACCTCTATTACTACGAGGGCTACTCCACCGGCGAGATCGCCGCCATTCTGGGTCAGCGGCCCGGGACGGTGCGCAGCCGCCTCAGCCGGGCCCGGGATGCCCTCCGGGAGACGCTGAAGGGAGATGTGACGCTGTGAAGCGGTACAAGGATATGATGGATCAGGTGAAGGCTCCGGAGGAGCTTCACCAACGGCTGATGGGGCTGACCGCGCCGAAAAAGTCCGCCCCGTGGAAAAGGTACGGGGCGATTGCCGCGGCCTTTGCGCTGGCGGTGGGGATCGGGACGCTGGGCTGGCGGATGCTGGGGCAAAATATGTCACCGTCCGGAACGGCAGAGATCGGGCAGACCGAACCGGCCATCGCCAGCGATACCATTGGGGCGGACTCCGCCGGAGAATACACGGACGGCGAGGCATGGGACACGGACGGCGGCTACGAGGTCGTTGACGGCGAGGTGGCGGCCTACTATATCCTGCCCGCCATTATCTACAACAGCAATACGGCATCATCATCCGTCGCCGCCGACTACGCGCTGGGCGGGCCCGATGATGTGAGCCGGGAGATCGGCCGCGCCGACGTGCAGGCCATGCTGGGCAAGACGGACATGGCCGTTCACCTGCTGTGGGGGGACGACCTCGACTGGAGCGGCGTCGTGTGGCTGAAAGAGGACGGAACGGCCTGCGCCGCGGCGCTGTACGCCGACGGGGCGGAGGTGTTCTTCAGTCTGGAGATGCTGGCGGGGCACGAGGTGCCGGACTGCGTCTCCTACCCGGACGACGCCTACGAGCGCACCCAGTTCTGCGGCACGGAAATCACCGCTCTGAAAAACGTGGGCTATATGGTGCGGGAGGACGGCACCGAGCTGCGGGAGAGCCGCCGGGTGTCCTGCTTCGCAAACGGTGTCGGGTACAAAATGACCATTTATGGCGTGGACGGGGAGACGGTGGAGGCCATGTGCGCCCGGTTCATCCGGTACGCCGCGGTGGAGGGCTTTGACCTTTCTGCCCTGTCCGAGGGCGGAAGCACCGCGGACGGAACGAACCCCGGCGGGGAGAGCGAAGCGCCGGAGGATGAGGTCAGTGAGGTGGATCAGGCCTCCACTTCGGCCTACGACCCGTCGGGGGAGACGCCCGTCCCCAACAGCACGCCGGAGCCGTGAAAAAGCGAAAAAGCACCTGATTTCCGCGAGTGCCGGTGTAAAAAAACAGGGAAACGCGCAAAAACGGCTGGCAGCAACATACTGCCAGCCGCCGGTCCGCCGAAAAACGACGGACTGACCGGCCCGGAGCGATGCTCCGAGCCGGTATTTTTGTGCTTTAATAAATGACCTCCACCAGCGTCAGTCCCTGAGCCGGGGCGGTAAATCCTGCGGCGGCGCGGTCACGGGCCGCCAGCACGGCCGGCATGTCCTCCGCCCGGCGCTTGCCGAGACCCACCTCCAGCAGCGTGCCGGTGAGGATGCGCACCATGTTGTAGAGGAAGCCCTCACCCCGGAAGGTGAGGGTCAGCTCGTCCCCCTGACGGTCAAGCTCGATGGCGGTCACGGTGCGGACGGTGGATTTTTTATAGCGCCTGTTGGCGCAGAAGGAGCGGTAGTCGTGCCGCCCGCAGAGCAGCTCCGCCGCCCGGGCCATGGCACCAAGATCCAGCGGTTCCTCCACCCGATACTGGTATTTTCGGGCGAACACATCGGGGACGGTTCCCAGCCGCAGACGGTATCGGTACACCTTGCCGCGGGCGGACAGCCGGGCGTGAAAGCGGTCGTCCGCAATTTCCGCCGCCGTTACCGCGATGTCCTCCGGCAGGTAGCGGTTGGCGTAGGCCATGACCTCCGCCGCCGGGCGCTCCCCGGGCAGGCGGACGCTGGCCGTCTGGCCCAGTGCATGGACGCCTGCGTCGGTGCGGCCCGCGCCGTGAACCTCCACACGCTCTTCCGCCAGCCGGGACAGCACTTCTTCCAATTTGGCCTGAATGGTGTTGGCGGTGTTGCCCTGCCGCTGCCAGCCGTCATAGCGGCTGCCGTCGTATTGCAGGGTGAGCTTGTAGTTCATGCCGTTTCCTCCGCAAGGTTCCGCTGGAAGTCGGCGGCGGCTTTTTTGTCCGCAGCGATCTTCTCAAAGCTGTTCAGGTATTCCTGCGGGTATTTGGGGTTGGACAGCCGGGTGATCTTCCCGCTGTTCGGGTTCACCAGCTTGGTGATGCCCCCCGCGCCCAGAGACAGGACGGACTGAAGCTCCTCCATCATGATGATGTTGTAGGCACACACGGTCCCCGGACGGCACCAGCCCACGTTTTCAAAGGAGCCGGACATATATTTCTGCCGGTAGAGGTAATAGGGTGCGTACCCTGCCGCCCGGAGCCGTTCCTCCGCCAGCGTCAGCATGGCGGCCACCTCCTCCGGGGCGCAGAGATCGCCCCCTTCCTCTGCCAACCTCGCGCCCTTTTTCAGGGCGAGGGTGTGGACGGTGATGTTGGCCGGGCTCATGTCCAGCACGCCGGACAGGGTGCGCTCAAAGCCCGCGAGACTGTCCGTGGGCAGGCCCGCGATGAGGTCCATGTTCACCATGCCGCCGAAGTGCTCCTCCGCCAGCGCCATGGCCTCCCCGATCTGCGCGGCGGTGTGGGCGCGGCCCATGGCCCGGAGGACGTGATCCTCCAGCGTCTGGGGGTTGACGGAAATGCGCTGGATACCGTGGCGGCGCAGGGTGTCCAGCTTGTCCGCCGTAATGGTGTCCGGCCGCCCGGCCTCTACGGTGAACTCCGCGCAGCGCTCCATGGGCAGATACCGCTCCGCCGTCGTCAGCACCCGATCCAGCTGCTCCGCTGACAGGGTGGTGGGCGTACCGCCGCCCATGTAGGCGGTGCTGATGTGCAGCCCTCGCTCCCGCAGGAGCGCACCGGACAGCTCAATCTCCCGGCACAGGGCGTCCACGTATGGCTCCACCAGCCGCAGCGCCCGGTTCACGTCGGCGGAGATGAAGGAGCAGTAGGCGCAGCGGGTGGGGCAGAAGGGGATGCCGATATAGAGGGACATCCCGTCGGACGCAAGGCTCCGGCGGACGGCAAGGGCCGCATCGGCGCACTCCATGGCAAGCTCCGCCCGACTCTCGCTGACCCGGAACAGGTCGGTGAGCCGGGATTTTGCCGCTGCCCGGCTGTCTCCCGCCGCCATCTGCCGGGTGGGCAGTTTCACCGGCCGCACGCCGGTCAGCGCCCCCCATGGCGGCTCATAGCCCAGCGCGGCTACCCCGGCGTCATAAAAGGCCAGCCGCAGCACCCGCTGGCGCACCCGGTCGTCCTCCAGCCCGCCGGTAAGTTCGCTCACCGGGGCGCGGCGAACGCCGGCGGTGTGCGCCCCGTTCCACCACAGCTCCGCCCGTGCGACGACCTCGCCGCTCTCCACGGCAAGGGTCAGCCGGGCGGCGTTGTCTGTGCCGTCCGGCTTCTCCGCCGGATATTCCGGCCGCTGACCGGGAAAGAGGGTAAGCATCATCTGCTCGGCGGCGTAGCGGTAGTCGTGACCTTCCAGATACAGCTGCATCAGCTCTTCATAGCCTCCTGCATGAAGAAGTTGGTCTTCCGCTCGTTGTCGAGGGAGGAGAAGCCCTCGTGGCCGGGGTAGACCTTGTAGTCGCCGGGCAGAGCCGCCAGCTTTTTCAGGGAGGCGGTAAGGTCCGTGTAGCTGCCGCCGGGCAGGTCGGTACGGCCCATGGAGCCGCGAAACAGGGTGTCGCCGGTAAACAGCACGCTCTCGCCCTCCACCATCAGGGTGACGGAACCCTTGGTGTGGCCGGGCGTGTGGATGACCTTCACCGTCAGCGGGCCGATGGCCACGGTATCCCCCTCATTGTACGGCGTTATGTTGCCGAAGGCGGCCACGGTGGGGACGGTCATGCCGAACATGGTCTCGCTGACATCCTCGGGAATGTCGGCAGGGTGGCAGTAGACAGGCAGGTCGGGCCATGTCTCCCGCAGGCCGGGGATGCCCAGCACGTGGTCAAAGTGGCTGTGGGTCAGCAGAATGGCCACAGGGGTGAGCTTCAGCCCCTGAATGAGATTGGCTACCTGTTGGCCGTCGTCGCCGGGATCTACCACGGCGCACCGGTCGGAGCCGTCCGCCCAGAAAATGTAGCAGTTGGTGCCTATCATGCCCAGCTGCATGTTCTTGATCTGCATAAGGATCACCTCGGAAAAAGATTTAGTATGGTTACAGCTTCTGCTTGAGTTGGTAAAGGAGGTTCATGGCCTCAATCGGCGTCAGCTATTTCCCCACCGGACAGGTCCGGCGGGGACCCCGGTTTTTCATCCTCGGCGGAAATGAATTCCGCCTCCGGCAAGGTTTTGCCTGCGGCAAAACGCTTGTACGGCGCTTTCGCGCCGCCCCGCTGCCGCGGGGCCCCGTGGAAACCCTGCCGCAAAGTTACTGTTATAGCTTCTGCTTCAGCTGATACAGCAAATTCATCGCTTCGATGGGCGTCAGGGTTTCCACCGCGGTGTTCCGCAGCTCCTCCAGCACGGCGGCGCCCGCCATGTCGCCCATGGACAGCTGGCTGTCGTCCGGCGAAGCCGGCCGCTCCGCCGCCGGGGCGGCCCGGCCCTCGCGCTCCAGCTCGGATAGAATGTCCCGCGCCCGGTCGATGACCCGGCCCGGCACCCCGGCCAGCTTGGCCACTTCGATGCCGTAGCTCTGGTCCGCCCCGCCGGGGACGATTTTCCGCAGAAAAATGATATCATCCTTCCGCTTTTTGGCGGCAATGTGGAAGTTTTTCACGCCCTCGATCTCGTTTTCCACCACCGTCAGCTCGTGGTAGTGGGTGGCGAAGAGGGTTT
>CAYNEH010000037.1:0-11459 GCA_964396195.1 uncultured Oscillospiraceae bacterium | reverse complement strand
TGCCCGCCCCCCGCTTTCGGGTGGGGGAGAGCACCTGGATCTGGTCGGCGGGAATGCCCATGTTGTTTGGCAGACGGGTCCTGCACAGCTCCACGATGGTGTCCACCGTCCGGGCGGGGTCCCGGCGGTTCAGGTAGAAGAAGTCACGGCTCTTGTTGGTCAGCTCGGGCACCCGGCCCTCGTTCACGCCGTGGGCGTTCATGACGATGGCGCTCTCCCGGGCCTGCCGGAAGATCTCCGTCAGCCGCACCGACGGGATGGCCCCGCTGCGCAGCAGGTGGTCGAGGACATTTCCCGGCCCTACGGAGGGCAGCTGGTCCGGGTCGCCCACCAGCACAAGGCGGCAGTCCGACCGCAGGGCGGCCAGCAGGGCAGCCAGCAGGGATATATCAACCATGGACGTCTCGTCCACGATGACCGCGTCTACCGGCAGAGGATCGTCCTGATTTTTGGAAAAAGCAAGCTGACCGGTATAGGGGTCCATTTTCGTCTCCAGCAGCCGATGTATGGTGAAGGCGTCGCAGCCGCAGGTCTCGCCCATCCGCTTGGCCGCCCGGCCGGTGGGGGCGGCCAGCGCCGTCTCCAGCCCGAGGGCCTGGAACAGGGCCAGCACCCCACGGAGGCAGGTGGTCTTACCCGTGCCCGGGCCGCCGGTGAGAAGCATGACCTGCCGGGATGCGGCCAGCTCCACCGCCGTCCGCTGCTGCCGGGCATAGGTGAGCCCCTGCTCCCGCTCGATGGCGGAGATGATGCTGTCCAGCCCCTTTGGCGGCATCAGCTCCGCCCGGCACATCTCGCCCAGCCGCATGGCCACGTAGCTCTCCGAGGCGTACAGCCCGGCGGGGTAGCAGGCGGTAACCCCGGCGATGTCCTCCTGCACAACCTCGCCCAGCTCGATGAGGTTTGCAAGCCCCTGATCGAGGCAGTCTCCCTTCACGCCGATGAGGGTGGTGGTAGCCGCCAGCAGCTTTTCCCGGGGAAGAAATACGTGGCCGTTGTCCGCGTTGTGATCCAGCTCATAAATGAGGGCAGCTTCAATGCGTTGGGGGTCGTCACCGGACACACCCAGCGCAATGGCGAGGGCGTCCACCTGGGAAAAGGGGATCTCCAGCTCCCGGTCGGTGAGCAGATAGGGGTTCTGCTCAATCATAGTCACCGCCATGTCGCCGAACCGGCGGTACAGCGGCATAGCCGCCGCCAGCGGCAGCTCGTGCTCCGACAGGAACTGAGCCAGACGGCGTACCCCCATCTGCTGACGGAAGGCTTCACTGATGTTACGGGCGCGCTTGGGTGAGATGCCCTTGATCTCGGTGAGCTTGTCCGGCTCGTTCTCAATGATGTCCAGCGCCTCGGCGCCGAAGCGCTCGATGATGCGCAGGGCAGTGCCCGCCCGGATGCCCTTGACTGCGCCGGAGGCCAGATATTCGTAGATGGCCTTTTCCCCGACCGGCATCCGCCGGGTGATGACGTCGGCCTTGAACTGCTCGCCATAGGAGGGATGCCGGCCCCAGCTGCCCTGAAGCTCCAGCGTTTCACCCGGAGAGATGCCGGGCATACAGCCTACTGCCGTCACCTCGCCCCGCTCACCGCAGGAGAGCTTCAAAACAGTGTAGCCATTCTCCTCATTCCGGAAGAGAATGGCTGACACCGTGCCTTCAATCTGATTGTTCGGGGTCAGGTCATCCATCAGTCTGTCTCTCTTTCTGTGTGTATGTTTGCGGATTTGCCGGTTTGGAGCAATTCGGATCCGCGCCGGACGGATCAGACCCAAAGGTCGCCGGCAGCGTTTCAAAAAGCTCCCGTACCGCCGCCTTCTGCGTCATCCTGTTTTCAGATCAGGCTGCTCACACCAAAGGTCAGCGCGCTGACGGCGGCGCCTGCGATCAGAACGCCGATGAAAATGGATGGCAGCGCCCGCCGCAGAGGCATGTCAAGGAATGCCGCGGCCAGCGCCCCCGTCCACGCGCCGGTGCCGGGCAGGGGGATGGCCACAAAGATGGCAAGTCCCAGATATTTGTATTTTGTCACCTTTTCGCCCTTGAGATTGGCCTTCTGCTCCAGCTTGTCCACCATGTGGTTGAGCCGGGGAATGCGGCGGCGCATCCATTTGAAGATCCGCCGGATGTAGACAATGATAAAGGGGACGGGGAGCATATTGCCGATGACGGCGGCCAGATAGGCTGACCACACCGGCAGTCCCGCCGCCACGCCGAAGGGGATGCCCCCCCGCAGCTCCACCACCGGGACCATGGACACCAGCATGGTCCAGAGAAATTCACCGCTGGCCGTTTCGGTCAGCCATCGCATGAGATCCATTGTACGTTCCTCCCGGCCGGTGTCGTCGTTTTTGTGCCCGGAATACCGCTTCCGGGCTGCCGCGCCGGCCTTTGCCGCCATTATACCGCGGGCGGCGGGACCGGCGCTATCATGAATGTTTTAAAATTTTCTTATGTTTTGGCGGAGCACGCCCTCACGCCAGCACCTTTTTCAGGTACTTGCCGGTGTAGCTGGCTTCGCATTCGGAAACTTCTTCCGGTGTCCCTGTACAAACCACGGTGCCGCCGCCGGAGCCGCCCTCGGGGCCAAGGTCGATGATGTAGTCGGCGGTCTTGATGACGTCCAGATTATGCTCGATGACCACCACGGTGTTGCCCCTGTCCACCAGACGCTGAAGCACGTCCACCAGCTGGTGTACGTCGGCGGTGTGCAGGCCGGTGGTGGGCTCGTCCAGAATATAGATGGTGGAGCCGGTGGACTGCTTGGAAAGCTCGGTGGCCAGCTTCACCCGCTGGGCTTCGCCGCCGGACAGCGTGGTGGAGGGCTGGCCCAGCTTGACATAGCTCAGGCCTACGTCCATAAGGGTCTGGAGCTTGTTGCGGATCTTGGGCAGATTTTCGAAAAAAGGCAGAGCCTCCTCCACCGTCATCTCCAGCACTTCGTGGATGTTTCTGCCCTTGTAGCGCACCTCAAGAGTCTCACGGTTGTATCGCATGCCCTTGCACACCTCGCAGGGGACGTAGATGTCGGGCAGGAAATGCATCTCAATCTTCAGAAGGCCGTCACCGGAGCAGGCCTCGCACCGTCCCCCCCGGACATTGAAGGAGAACCGGCCCGGGCCGTAGCCCCGGCTCTTGGCGTCCTGCGTGGAGGCGAACAGCTCCCGGATGTCGTTGAACAGCCCGGTGTAGGTGGCGGGGTTGGAGCGCGGTGTCCGGCCGATGGGAGACTGGTCGATGGCGATGACCTTGTCGAGAAATTCGATGCCGTCCATGCCGTCGTGCTTACCGGGCCGGGCCTTGGTGCGGTTGAGCTCCATGCCCAGCCGCTTGTAGAGGATTTCGTTGACCAGCGATGACTTGCCCGAGCCGGACACGCCGGTAACGGCAATAAACGTCCCCAACGGGAAGGCCACGTCGATGTGCCGGAGATTGTTCTCCGACGCGCCCCGGACAACGAGCTGATGACCGTTTCCCGTCCGGCGGGTCTCGGGCACTGGCACCTTCTTCCGGCCGGAGAGGTAGTCGCCGGTGATGGAGCCGGGGGTGTTCATAATGTCTTCCGCCGTGCCGCAGGCCACCACGTTTCCGCCGTGGATCCCGGCACCGGGGCCGATGTCCACGATGTAGTCGGCGGCCCGCATGGTGTCCTCGTCGTGCTCCACCACGATGAGGGTGTTGCCCAGATCCCGCAGGTGCTTGAGGGTGCCCAGCAGCAGATCGTTGTCCCGCTGGTGCAGGCCGATGGACGGCTCGTCCAGAATATACAGCACCCCCATGAGGGATGAGCCGATCTGGGTGGCCAGACGGATGCGCTGGCTCTCACCGCCGGACAGGGTGCCCGCCTGACGGCTGAGGGTCAGGTACTGGAGCCCCACCGACCGCAGGAAACTCAGCCGGGAGCGGATTTCCTTCAGAATCTGGTCGGCGATCATCATCTGAGTGTCTGTAAGAGTGATGGTGTCAAGGAAGGCCAGCGCCTCGTCCACCGACTTTTCGCAGAAGTCGTGGATGGAGATGCCGCCCACCGTCACCGCCAGTGACTCCTTTTTCAGCCGCTTGCCGTGGCAGTCGGGGCAGGGGCACTCGCTCATGCATTCCTCAATCTCCCGCTTCATGGCGTCGGACTGTGTCTCCCGATAGCGGCGCTCCAGATTGTTGACGATGCCCTCAAAGGGCTGGTACAGCGTGCCCTTGCCCCGGGGCTGGTCGTAGTGGAGGGTGAGCTTTTCGCCCTTCGTGCCGTACAGAAGAATGTCCAGCACCTCCGGAGACAGCTTTTCCACCGGGTCGGTGAGCTTGAAGTGGTACTTGGCGGCCAGTGCGTCGAAATACATGCGGGAAATGCCGTCGGACTTGATATTGTTCCAGCCTGAGGCGGTGATGGCCCCGTCCAGAATGGACAGGGACTTGTTGGGAATGATGAGTTCCGGGTCCACCTTCATCTGGGAACCAAGGCCGGTGCAGGTGGGGCAGGCGCCGAAGGGGTTGTTGAAGGAGAACATCCGGGGGGTAAGCTCCTCGATGGATACGCCGCAGTCCTCACAGGCATAGTTCTGGGAGAAGAGAATGTCCCGGTCCTCCCCCACGATGTTGACGATAACGATACCGCCGGACAGTGCGGATGCGGTCTCCACCGAGTCGGTGAGCCGCCGGCCGATATCCGGCCGGATGATGAGCCGATCCACCACGATCTCGATGGAGTGCTTTTTGTTTTTATCCAGTTTGATCTCTTCCGTCAGCTCGTAGAGGGAGCCGTCCACCCGGCAGCGGACGTAACCGGATTTCCGGGCGTCCTCAAAAACCTTGGCGTGCTCGCCTTTTTTGCCGCGGATGACAGGGGCCAGCACCTGAATACGGGTGGCCTCCGGCAGAGTCAGCACCTGATCGATGATCTGATCCACCGTCTGCTGCCGGATCTCCTTGCCGCAGACGGGGCAGTGGGGGGTGCCCACCCGCGCCCACAGCAGGCGGAGGTAGTCGTAAATCTCGGTGACGGTGCCCACGGTGGAGCGGGGATTCTTGCTGGTGGTCTTCTGGTCGATGGAGATGGCGGGGGAAAGTCCCTCGATGTAGTCCACGTCGGGCTTTTCCATCTGGCCCAGAAACATCCGGGCGTAGGAACTCAGGGACTCCACATACCGCCGCTGGCCCTCGGCGTACAGTGTCTCGAAGGCGAGAGATGACTTGCCCGAGCCGGACAGCCCGGTAAACACCACCAGCTTGTCCCGGGGGATGGTCACGTCGATGTTCTTCAGGTTGTTTTCCCGGGCGCCTTTGATGAAAATATGATCCTGCATAGCGTATGATCCTCTTTACGTCTTAAAATAATATCTGCACGCCGTCACAGCAGGCCCGGCAGATATTCGGCCGGCCGCTCGTATTTCATGGTCACTCCTCCACGGTGACATCGGCGGTCTTGCCCCGCACCAGCGCGATGAGAGCGGCGGGGCTGACCTCCACCTGCGCGCCGATCTTTCCGGCGGAGACGCAGATGGTGTCCTGTGCAAGGCAGCTCTCGTGGAACACGGTGGGAAACTGCTTCTTCATGCCCACCGGGGAACAGCCGCCGTGGACGTATCCCGTGAGGGGGAGCAGCTCCTTGCTGGGCAGCATGGCGATGGACTTTTCCCCCACGGCTCTTGCGGCCTTTTTCAGGTCAAGGGTGGCAGCCACCGGGATGTCAAACACATAATAGCCGCCGGACGCGCCCTTTGTAACCAGCGTTTTGAACACCGTCGCAGGCTCCTGCCCCAGCGAACGGGCCACCGACACGCCGTCCGGCGCCTCGTCGGGGAGATGGTCGTAAAAATGCGGGGTGTAGGGGACCTTTTTCTGGTCCAGCACCCGCATGACATTGGTTTTCTCGTCTTTGTGCTTTGCCATAATGATCATTCCTTTTGTATGGGCAGGGCGTTATCCCTTGTCCCCTCTCAGCTTGATGATCTGGTCCCGGAGGGCCGCCGCCATCTCGAACTCCAGCATCTTGGCAGCCTGCTTCATCTCTTTTTCCAGCTTGGCGATGAGCTCCATGCGCTGCTGCTTTGTGAGCTGGGGCTCGTTCTTATCCCGTCTGCGGTCGCCGGAGGACTTGGAAATCTCGAGGAGGTCACGGACGGACTTCTTCACCGTCTTGGGCACGATGCCATGAGCCTTGTTGAATGCGTCCTGCTTGGCCCGGCGGCGTTCCGTCTCATCGATGGCCCGGCTCATGGACGGGGTGATGGTGTCGGCGTACATGATGACCCGGCCGTCGGCGTTCCGGGCGGCACGGCCGATGGTCTGGATGAGTGAGGTCTCGCTGCGCAGGAAGCCCTCCTTGTCCGCATCCAGAATGGCCACCAGCGACACCTCAGGCAGGTCAAGGCCCTCCCGCAGCAGGTTGATGCCCACCAGCACGTCGAACTCGCCCAGCCGGAGGTCCCGGATGATCTCCATGCGCTCGATGGTGTCTATATCGTGGTGCATGTAACGCACCCGGATGCCCGCGTTCCGCAGGTAGTCCGTCAGGCTCTCCGCCATTTTTTTCGTCAGGGTGGTGACCAGCACCCGCTCTTCCCGGGCGGTGCGGTCGTTGATCTCACTGATGAGGTCGTCAATTTGCCCGTCCACCGGGCGGACCTCGATGATGGGGTCCAGCAGGCCGGTGGGCCGGATGACCTGCTCCACAATCTGGCCGGAACGCACCCGCTCGTACTCTCCGGGGGTGGCGGAGACGTACACCACCTGATTGAGCCGCTGCTCGAACTCCTCGAACTTCAGGGGGCGGTTGTCGAAGGCGCAGGGCAGGCGGAAGCCGTAGTCCACCAGTGTGGTCTTGCGTGCCCGGTCACCGTTGTACATGGCACGAACCTGAGGGAGGGTGACGTGGCTCTCGTCGATGAACATGACGAAATCCTTCGGGAAATAGTCCAGCAGGGTCTTGGGCGGCGACCCTGCGGGGCGGCCCGCCAGCACCCGGCTGTAGTTCTCAATACCGGAGCAGTAGCCCAGTTCCTGCATCATCTCGATGTCATACATGACCCGCTGCTTGATGCGCTGAGCCTCCACCAGCTGGTCGTTGTCGGTGAAGAACTTCACCCGCTCCTCCAGTTCCCTGTAAATTTCCTGAATGGCGGCCTCCATTTTGTCCTTGGGCGTGACATAGTGGGTGGCGGGCCAGATGGGGACGTGGGTGCGCTCCCGGATGGGCGCGCCGGTGACTACGTTGATCTCAGAGATGCGGTCGATCTCGTCGCCGAAGAACTCCACGCGGACGGCCACGTCCTTCCAGTAGGCGGGGTAGATTTCCACCGTGTCCCCCCGGACCCGGAACATATTGCGCTCGAAGGCGATGTCGTTGCGCTCGTACCGGATGTCCACCAGACGCTTCAGGAGGGCGTCCCGCTCAATGACCATACCGGGCCGCAGAGAAATCATCATTTTCTCGAAATCTTCCGGTTCGCCCAGACCGTAGATGCAGGATACGGAGGACACCACGATGACGTCCCGCCGCTCGAACAGGGCGGCGGTGGCAGACAGGCGCAGCCGGTCGATCTCGTCGTTGGTGGACGCGTCCTTCTCAATAAAGGTGTCTGTGTGGGGGATATAGGCCTCCGGCTGGTAGTAGTCGTAGTAGGAGACGAAGTACTCCACCGCGTTGTCCGGGAAAAATTCTTTGAACTCGGAGCACAGCTGGGCGGCCAGCGTCTTGTTGTGGGCCAGCACCAGCGTGGGCCGCTGGACGGCCTCGATGACCTTGGCCATGGTAAAGGTCTTGCCCGAGCCGGTGACACCCAGCAGGGTCTGCTCGTTGACTCCGGCGTTCAGCCCCGCCGTCAGCGCGGCGATGGCCTCCGGCTGGTCGCCGCTGGGCTGATATTCGGATACGACTTTGAATTTTGGCATGGCGGCCTCCCTGTCCTGCATTCAGATACTCATATAGTAGAACATATGTTTTTTGATGTCAACAGAAAGCTGCTGCTTTGTCCCGCTTTTTGCCCGTGAGCACATAAACGGGGGAACGTATTATTTTACCACGAAGCGGCTCGTTCTACAAGGTAATCTGATACGGAAACATTTCTTCCGGGCACAAAAATGCCCCGGCGGGAAAATTCCCGTCCGGGGCCGTTTTATCTCAGAAATAGCTGCCTACGCCGGTGAGCTTGGCGGGCAGGTCGGCCCGGTAGTCCGGGGCGGCGGGGTCAAGGCTGTTGATGGTGAAGCCGTCGTCACCGGAGCGGCCGGTGGAGTGGCAGTATCGTCCGTTCCCCATATACATGGCCACATGGCCGGGGAAAAACAGCAGATCGCCGGGCTTCATGTCCGCCCGGTCAATCTTCCGGATGGGGAAGCCCTCCACAATATCGGCATCCCGGTAGATATATACGCCGCACAGCATATACGCCATGGACACCAGCCCGGAGCAGTCGATGCCCATGGGTGACTTGCCGCCCCAGCGATAGTGGGTGCCCGCGTACAGCAGGGCGGCGTCCACCAGCGCGGCCCGGAAGCCGTCCTCGTCGGCGCAGCACGGCTCCGTGTAGCGGGGGCCCAGAATGGACGCCTGCACATAGCCGGAGCGGCCGTCGGCCAGCAGCACCTTCTGCCAGCCGTTTTCCGGCTCCCCCGCCGGAGAGACCACATCCCCCCGGGTGAGGGTCATCAGGTGCAGGCCCTGTACCTTCGGGGCGGACAGCACGTCGCAGAAATTCTTGTTCCGCACCACCAACTTGGGCAGCTTTTCCCATGCCTGCGCCGCCTCGTCCCCGAGGAGGAGCTGCTCGGCGGGGGCGAAGCCCTCGTAACGGTATGGGGTGCGGACTCTGTACCAGCCGGGGGCGGGCTGCTCCAGCAGCTCCACCACCATGCCGTACAGGGCCTCGTCCACCAGCGTGGCCTCATAGGTCGGTTCGGCCTGCAGGGGACAGACGGCGGTATTTACAATGGCTTTCATGGCGTTTCCTCCAATTTCAGGTGATAGGCGGTGTCACTCCGCCTCTTCCAGACGGATGGTACCGGCGCCGGCGTCCAGCGTACACAGACGGCCCAGCGGCAGAGCCAGCGTGGGCAGCACATGGCCGCAGGCAAGGCCGGTGAGTGTAGGCTTGCCCGCCGGGGCGATGAGCTGGGCAAAAATCTCGGGCAGCTCCAGCGTCTTTTCCGGGTACTCCGGCTGACAGTCCGTCCACGCCCCCAGCACGATGCCCGCGCAGTCATCGAACTTTCCGGCATTGCGCAGCTGGGTGAGCATGGAGTCGATGCGATAGGTCTTTTCCCCGATGTCCTCGAGGAAGAGAATCTTTCCGGTGGTGTCCAGCTCCCACGGCGTGCCCAGGGAGGCGACGATGAGGGACAGGTTTCCGCCGCACAGAGGGCCGCAGGCTTTGCCGGGCACCAGCGCCGCGGGGGCGGAGCCCTCCGGACAGGGCAGCGTGCCGGACAGGCCGCCGAACAGCGCCCGTTTCAGCTCCGTCAGGGTGAAAGGGTCAGCGTCCGGCTCGGTGGACGGCATGGTGCAGTGATAGCTCTCCATGCCGCAGTACTGGTTGAGGAAGGTATGGATGGCTGTGACGTCAGAATAGCCGCCAAACCACTTGGGGTGGCTGGCGATGAGATCCCGGTCCAGCAGGGGGAGGATGCGGTGGGCGCCGTAGCCGCCACGGATGCACCACACGCCGTGAATGGAGGGGTCAGCAAAGGCGGCGTTGATGTCGTCCGCCCGCTGGCGGTCACCGGCGGCCAGATAGCCGTCCCGGTTGGCGAAATAGCAGGAGGGATAGGGCACCAGCTCCAGGCCGAGGGAGCGGACGAAGTCCAGCGCGGGCTGAAGATTTTCCTCCGGCACGGCGGAAGCGGGGGCCACCAGCGCCACCCGGGCGCCGGGGAACTGGGGAGCGGGAGTGATCATGGAAATGCACCTCGAACGCAGGCCGCGAAGGCGGCCGGAAAATACACGGCCCGGCGGCGCTGCTGCCGCCGGGCCTGTGGAATTTGTAAATTGAGACGGCTCAGAGCTGCTTGAGGTATCCGTCCCGTTCCTCGTCGCTGGCCAGCACAAAGTGGCCGGGAAGAATCTCCTGCCAGCTTGGCCGGTTGGACTCGGAGTAGTGATGGCAGGCGGGATCGTACACCAGCAGCTTTTTCTGCCGCTCGGCAATGGGGTCGGGCTGGGGGATGGCGGAGAGCAGCGCCTGAGTGTAGGGGTGGAAGGGGTGGGCGAACAACTCCTCGCTTTCGGCCAGCTCCACAATCTTGCCCTTGTGGATGACGGCGATGCGGTCACAGATGAAGCGCACCACGGACAGGTCGTGGGCGATGAACAGATAGGTGAGGTTCCGGGCCTTCTGCAGGTCGGCCAGCAGGTTGAGCACCTGCGCCCGGATGGACACGTCCAGCGCGGAGATAGGCTCGTCGGCAATGATGAAGTCCGGCTGCATGATGAGGGCACGGGCGATGCCGATGCGCTGGCGCTGGCCGCCGGAGAACTCGTGGGGGAAGCGGCTGGCGAACTCGGGCAGCAGGCCCACGTCAGACAGGGCCTGAGCGACCCGCTCGTGGCGCTCAGCATCGCTCAGGTGGAAGCCGTTGGCGTACAGTCCCTCGCTGACGATATAGTCCACCTTGGCCCGCTCGTTGAGGGAGGCCATGGGGTCCTGAAAGATCATCTGGATGCGGCGGGTGACCTCGTGGTCAAGCTCCCGGGAAATGCGGCCGTTGATCTTCTTGCCGTCGAAGGTGACGGTGCCCCCGGCGGTGGGATGGATGCGGATGATGGCCCGGCCGATGGTGGTCTTGCCGGAGCCGGACTCGCCCACCAGGCCGAAGGTCTCGCCCTCGAAAATGTGGAAGGACACCTTATCCACGGCGGTGAAGGGATGGCGCTTGGAGCCGAACCGCACCGTGAGGTCCTGCACCTCCAGCAGTTTTTTGCGCTCGTTATCCAACGCGGTTCACTCCCTTCTCGCGGAGAACGCGGATGTGCTCGGGGGGCTCCACCTTGGGTGCCCGGGGGTCCAGCAGCCATGTGCGGGCCTTGTGGGTGGGAGACACCTCGAAGAAGGGCGGGCGCTCCAGAAAGTCGATCTTGAGAGCCTGCGGGTTCCGGGGGGCGAAGGCATCGCCCCGGACTTCGTAGAACAGGTTGGGCGGCGTGCCCTGAATGGAGTACAGCGGCTCGCCCTTGACGCCCAGCTGAGGCAGGGAGGACAGCAGCGCCCACGTGTAGGGGTGCTTGGGGTCGTAGAACACCTCGTCGCAGGTACCCACTTCCACGATGTCGCCGGCGTACATGACGGCGATCCGGTCGGCCACATTGGCCACCACGCCCAGATCGTGGGTGATGTAGATGGTGGTCAGCTCATATTTCTTCTGCATCCGCTTGATGAGCTCCAGAATCTGTGCCTGAATGGTCACGTCCAGCGCGGTGGTGGGTTCGTCGCAGATGAGGATCTTGGGACGGCAGGCAACGGCGATGGCGATAAC
>CAYNEH010000036.1:0-11494 GCA_964396195.1 uncultured Oscillospiraceae bacterium | reverse complement strand
GGCATACCAAGCTGAACTTGACGAAATGATTCGCCGGAACGAGCTTTCAAAGAAGAGCGAAAAAATATCCGCTTTTCAGGCAAAGGAAATCAAGCGCATTTACAGAGAGATTGCCAAGATTCTTCATCCCGACATCAGCAGCATTACAGAAAAGCATCCCCCTCTTGCCGACCTTTTTCAGCGCGTTATAATTGCCTATCATTGCAACGATTATAAGGAAATGAAGCAATTGGAGGTTCTGGTGAATCGCGCGTTGGAGGAAATCGGCGAGGAAAAATTTGAGCTTGTCATTCCCGACATTGACGCAAAGATTGCAGAGCTTGAGGAAGAGGTTCAACGCATAACAACCACCGAGCCGTATATCCTCCGCGTGTTTTTGAGCGACGCCGACCGCATTCAGCAGAAGATGACCGAATTTGAGGAAGAACGGGATTCCTATGCAAACTACAGGGCCGAGCTTGAATCAAAACTGAAGGAAGTGCAGGAGGAATAACATGGCAGACAATGGGTTAACCATACATAAGGGCGGACTTGTTTCCGTAATAGGGAAACAGGGCCTTGATTCCGTAATCAAGCCTCTGACGCAGGAGATTCATCTTTTTGATTCCTATATTGCGGGAACAACCCACCTGGAAGATAAGTCCGTGCTTGAGAACATAAAAATTGATGACAGGCTGACGCTGCAAAGGGAAGATAATAAATTTGACGGCAACGCGATTCTTATTCTCAACGGCGAAAAGAAAAAACTCGGCTATGTTCCGGAAAAAGACAACATTGTGTTTGCCCGCCTTATGGATGCCGGCAAGCTTCTTGTGGCAAAAATAAGCGAAATCACGCAGAAGGGTTCTTTTACACAAATCAGCATCGGTATCTATTTAGTGGATTTCTGATATCAGGAGCACTCAGCTTGACCAGAAATTGCGGGCACCGCGATCAGATCGACGCAGCCGCCCGCCGGACCGTGATGACCGGTGTAAACCGGATTTGCGCAAAGTATACGGAGCAATCCGCTGAATATCCGGAAACGCAGTATTTCAGGGTCTCCGCCCACGCCGGGGCGCGTGACAAGCCGGGGCCGTCTCCGCGGTCAAGCCGCAGGGCTGCCGGAGCAGCAGGAGCGCACGAAGGTGCCGTATCAGAATGACGCGATATGTCCAATTTCATTATGCAAACAGTCTCCGATAAATCTTGTGATAAGTGCTGCAACTTGCGGACTGAAAATTTTTGACAGATTAATGTTGATAATTTCAGAAAGATATAGTAAAATACAATTTAGCTTTGTTTCGCTTCGATGCAGGACAAGGCCGCGCTAGTTGGGGAGATAGCGGTGCCCTGTACCTGCAATCCGCTACAGCAGGGATGAATCCCGGCCCCCGGAGGCGGACTGTGCCGTCTGCCCCATATAAGCAGCGATGATAGATCGGTCCCGCGCAACCCGGTCCCGTGAACCGTGTCAGGCGGGGAACCGAGCAGCACTAAGCGGATCGCCAGGTGTGCCGCGGGGCTGCCGATCTTGAGCCGGCTGTATGGGTAACGGGCATATCCCGCTCTTCAAAGGTCGGTGCGCGGTCTTGTCCTGTATCGAAGCATTTTTTATGGAGGGTGATCGGCGATGTATCAGGCCCTATACCGCAAGTGGCGACCCCGTACCTTTGACGAAGTGGTGGGACAGGAGCATATCACCGAGACGCTCAAGCGGCAGGTGGCTGCGGGCCGTCTGTCCCACGCCTATCTGTTCACCGGTACCCGAGGCACAGGCAAGACTACCTGTGCCAAGCTGCTGGCCCGGGCGGTGAATTGCCTTGACCCTCAGGACGGTAACCCCTGCGGGAAGTGCGAGGCCTGCGTGGGTATCGAGAACGGCTCCGTGCTGGACGTGCTGGAGCTGGACGCCGCTTCCAACAACCGGGTGGACGACATCCGGGCCATTCTGGACGAGGCGGTCTACACCCCTGCCACGGTGAAAAAGCGGGTCTACATCATCGACGAGGTCCACATGCTGTCGGCGCAGGCGTTCAATGCTCTGCTGCAGATTCTGGAAGAGCCGCCCGATCACCTCATGTTTATTCTGGCCACCACCGAGATCCACAAGGTGCCCGCCACGATCAAAAGCCGCTGCCAGCAGTTTTCCTTCAAACGCATCCGCGCTGAGGAAATCGAAAGCCGCCTGCTGTACGTGGCGGGGCAGGAAGGCATCGACCTCACGGGCGACGGCGCGGCCCTCATCGCCCGACTGGCCGACGGCGGCATGCGGGACGCCCTGTCCCTGCTGGATCAGTGCGTGGGCGCGGGGGGAACCGTGGAAGAGAATCGGGTGTTTTCCACCCTCGGCCTTGCGGGCAATCTGGAGACTGCCGCCCTCATGGGTGACATTGCCGACGGCAACGGCGCTGCGGCGCTGGCTCGGTTGGATCAGCTGTACGCCGGGGGCAAGGAAATGGCCGCACTGGTCAGCGAGCTTGCCGCTCTCACCCGGGATCTTTTAGTGCGCCGGACAGCACCCCGTGCGGGAAGCGCCCTCATGACCGGCGGCTTTGACGAGACGACGCTGAAAAATCTCTCCGGCCGGTTCGACGTGCCCCGGCTGGTGCAAATGCTGAATTTACTGCAGAAAACGGCGGCGGACGTGGTGCGTTCCAGCAATCGCCGCACCGATGTGGAGCTGCTGCTGGTCACCCTGTGCGACCCTACGCTTGATCAGTCTCCTGCGGGACTGAACGCCCGGGTATCCCGGCTGGAGCAGGGGAGCGTCATAACGGCGGCTCCGGTACAGACTCCCACGGCCCGGCCCCAGAGCGCGCCCCGGCCGAAGCCAGGACCCAAGGCGGAAGCGCCTGCGGCTTCGGAGCCGGATCTCCCGCCGTGGGAGGTTCCCCAGGGTGAGCCGGAGTCCGCGAAAAAGCCGAAATTTACACCGGTTCAGTCCGCTCCTGTCCGGGAGAGCGTCCCGGTGAGCGAACCTGTCCCGGTACAGTCCCCCGCTCCGGCGGAACCGGCAGCGTCTCCGGCGTCTGCCGTGTGGCCCGGCTGGCCGGTGCTGCGGGACGCCCTTCAGCCGGATATCGGCATGGGCGATTATGTTTTCCTGTCCAACCCGGACATGGTGAATGGCTGTCTCACGGACAGTAAACTGACCCTCTGGGCCTGCAACGAGTTCATCAAAGGGATGATCGACAAACAGGCCATTCTGGAAAAGGTGGCCCGGAAGGCCGCTCAGCTGGCCGGAAGGCCAATCCGCGTTGAGGTAAAGGTGGGGCAGGCTCCCGCTGAGAATTTACAGCCGGCCCCGGCGGCGGATGACGGTGAATTTGACGCACTGGAAGCCTTTCTGGCCGAAGGCCATGACAATCTGATTGTAGAATAAGTGCTTTAGGAGGTACTCTGATATGGCAAAGGGATTTGGCAGCCGCGGTATGGGCGGTATGGGCGGCGGCAATATGAACAACATGATCCGTCAGGCCCAGAAGATGCAGCAGGACATGATGAAGGCTCAGGAAGAGCTGGAGAGCAAGAGCTACGAGGCCACCGCAGGCGGCGGCGTTGTGACTGCCGTGGTGTCCGGCAAGAAGGAACTGACCAGCGTCACCATTGATCCGGAGGCCGTTGACCCTGACGATGTGGACATGCTTCAGGACCTTATCGTTGCGGCGGTGAACGAGGCCATGCGCAAGGCCACAGAGGACGCAGCCAGCCAGATGTCCAAACTCACAGGCGGGCTGAACCTGCCGTTCTGAAAACAGAAAACAGCGTTAAAAAGCTGTCCCCCGCTGGGGGACAGCTTTTTTGTATCCAGATCCAGCCCTTGGAGATATCCATGACGGCGTGAGCGTTGAGATCCAGTCCGGCGGTGTTTCCGGCAAGATATTCGTAATATCCCTGACAGCCGATCATGGCGGCGTTGTCGCCGCACAGGGAGAGGGGCGGCAGCCACAGCTTGGCCCCGGCTTTTTCGCAGGCAGCGGTGAGATCAGCTCGGATGCGGCTGTTGGCCGCCACGCCGCCGGCTACGGCGATCTTGTTGTATCCCAGTATGGTGTTGGCGTCCATGGTGCGGGGCACCAGCGAGTCGGACACCGCGGCGGCAAAGGAAGCCGCAAGATCGTGGAGATCCGGCTCATCACCCTTCTGCTGGGCGTTGTGGATGGTGTTGAGGACGGCGGTTTTCAGGCCGGAGAAGGACATATCCAGCGGATGGTCAGCTACATGGGCTTTGGGGAAGGTATAGGCTTTGTCGTTGCCGCCCTGAGCCATTTTATCCATAGGTCCGCCGCCGGGGTAGCCCAGACCCAGCACTCGGGCGATTTTGTCGAAGCACTCGCCCGCGGCGTCGTCCCGGGTGCTGCCCATGACCTCGAAGTGGGTGTAGTCCTTGACATTTACCAGTGCAGTGGTGCCGCCGGAGACGCACAGGCACAGGA
The DNA here is from genome assembly GCA_964396195.1 of uncultured Oscillospiraceae bacterium. Taxonomy (GTDB): domain Bacteria; phylum Bacillota; class Clostridia; order Oscillospirales; family Oscillospiraceae; genus Enterenecus. The sequence continues at coordinate 7,076 of CAYNEH010000036.1, read as the reverse complement.
AGGGCGGTTCCAGATCGGCGTGGGCGATGTAATTCGCGGCGATATGTCCACGGACGTGGTGGACGGGAATGAGGGGCACTCCCAGTCCGTAGGCCACGGATTTGGCGAAAGACACGCCCACCAGCAGTGCACCGATCAGGCCGGGGGCGTAGGTGACGGCCACAGCGTCGATGTCCTTTCGGGTAAGCCCGGACTGGCGCAGGGCCTCGTCCGCCAGTCCGGATATGGCCTCCACGTGCTTGCGGGAGGCAATTTCGGGCACTACGCCGCCGTAAATGGCGTGCATGTCGGCGGAGGACGCGATGACGGAGGACAAAACAGTGCGCCCGTCCCGCACCACCGCGGCGGCCGTCTCGTCGCAGGAGGATTCAAAGGCGAGGATGTTCATACAAATACACTTCCTGACTGAAATAGGTGGGAGCCGCCGCCAGCGCACGTCAGTGCGCCGCGCCGGGCGGCGCGTAAATTCGGAGCGCAGCGGAGAATTTCCGCAAGGGCGGATTCACTCCGCCCGAGGATTTTAATAAAATACGGGGATTCGCAAAACTTACGGGAAAACTTCCTCTTCGTCCTCCTCCACCCATGCGGGAGAGGGATGGATGGCCTCGCCGGGCTTCAGCGGGAGCTGAATGAATCGCTCCATGTGGGCGGGGGAGAAGTAGTCGGCGTACACGCTTCTGTGAAGTTCCAATACTTTACGGTCATCTGACTCAGGTCCCTGATACATACATTTGAAATGGACGCCGAACAGGGCGCATTCGTAGTCCAGCACCCGGAAGCCGTTTCGCTCGTAAAAGCCGATGCGGTGGCGGCGCAGCTCATTTTCGGCGGGATCGTCGGAGGTGGGTGCCTCTACCTCGCCGAAAATCTGACCGTAGTGTTCCATCAGCAGCGGCAGGGCCTGCGTTCCAAGCCCGTTGTTCCGCTTGCCTCGGAGGACGCCCAGATATTCAAGCAGTCCGCCGTCCCGCGCCCGTGGCAGCCATACCAGCGCGTAACCCAGAGCATTGCCATCGTCATCGGTGATCAGCAGGGGATCGTACTGTCCCATGTCCATGAGCCGATGCATGGCCCGCAGGGGCTTGAGCTCTGCCCGGGGGAAGTCATAGACAATCTCAGCATTGTAAAGGGATTCCAGTTCACACTTATTCAGCAGCTTCAGTTTCATGTTCAAACTCCAAAGTCATTAAGATTGCGTCCTCTTTAGGATCGTCGTAGTAGTTTTTCCGGCGGCCAGCCTCAGCAAAGCCGTACTTTTCATAGAGCCGGATGGCAGGAATGTTGGAGGCCCGGACTTCCAGCGTGAGGAAGGCCAGCTTCGCCTTCCCGAAACGGATGAAGGCGGCGATGAGCTCGCCCGCCACGCCCTGGCGTCGGTAGTCCGGCGCCACAGCCACGTTGTTGATATAGCCCTCGTCCAGAACGGTCTGGAGCCCGGCGTAGCCCAGCACCGTCCCGTCCTCACCCTCGGCGGTGATGATGACGGCGGAGTCGTTCCACAGCTCTTCCAGAAGCATTTCCTCGCTCCACGGGTGGGAGAAGCACTCCTTTTCCAGCGCCGCGATCTGGGGTACGTGCTCGGCGGTCATGGGGATCAGTTTGTAGTTCATATAGTTCTCCTTTAATGCGCGTCGGCCCAAGTCCTACCGATTTTCGCGTCTGCAGTGAGGGGCACAGTCAGCGCCGCCGCGCCCTCCATCTCCCGGGTAAGCAGAGCCTGCACCGTCTTTGCTTCGGCCTCGGGGCACTCAACGATCAGCTCGTCGTGAACCTGAAGCACCAGCCGGGCACGCAGTTTTTCTGCCCGGAGAGCCTTGTCCACCCGGAGCATGGCAAGTTTGATGATGTCAGCAGCGGTGCCCTGAATGGGCATGTTCAGCGCCACACGCTCGCCGAAGGAGCGGGTGTTGAAGTTTGAACTTTTCAGCTCGGGCAGCCAGCGCCGCCGGCCGTACATGGTGGACACGTAGCCGTTTTCCCGGCCCTCGGCCACCACCCGGCTCATGTAGGCCCGGATGCCGGAGTAGTGGGCAAAATATTTCTCCATATACTCTTTGGCCTGGGCCACCGTGACGTGGATGTCCTCCGACAGGGAGAAAGCGGAGATGCCGTACACGATGCCGAAGTTCACCGCTTTGGCCGCACGGCGCATATCCGGTGTGACGCTGTCCGGTGTGACACCGAACACCTGAGAGGCGGTGACGGTGTGGATGTCCACGCCGGTGTTGAATGCGGTAATCATCTCGCTGTCACCGGACATATGGGCCAGCAGACGCAGCTCAATCTGGGAGTAGTCCGCATCTACCAGCACGTTTCCCGTCCCGGCGGTGAACATCTTCCGCATTTCCGCCCCCAGCGGGGTGCGGACGGGGATGTTCTGCAGGTTCGGCTCGGTGGAGGACAGCCGTCCGGTGGCGGTGACGGTGTTCTGGAAGCTGGTGTGGATGCGCCCGTCGGGGGCGATGACTTTGCCTAGCCCCTCCACGTAGGTGGAATTGAGCTTGGACAGTTGGCGGAATTCCAGAATGTGCCCGATGATCTCGTGCTGAGGCCGGAGCTTTTCCAGTACCTCGGCGTTGGTGGAGTAGCCGGTTTTGGTTTTCTTCACCGGCGGCAGGCCCAGCTTGTCGAAGAGAATATGGCCCAGTTGCTGGGTGGAGTTGATGTTGAACGTCTCGCCCGCCAGCGTGAAGATGGCGTCCTGCTCCCGGGCGATGCCGTCGGTGAGCACTTCGCCGAATTCCCGGAGGGCCTTCTGATCCACGAGAAAGCCCGCCTGCTCCATCCGGGCCAGCACGGCGCACAGGGGCAGGTCGATGTCCCGGAATAGTGCGTCCATGCCCAGCTCCCGGAGTTTTTTGGACTGCTCCTCGTAAAGGGCCTCCACCAGCGCGGTGTGGCTTATCCACGCGCCCATGGGGGCGGCGATGTCCGCCAGCGGGCCGAAGGCGTCCGGGTCCTGATAGACGGCGGCCTTGGCCGTTTCAAAGTTGAAGTAGCTCACGGAGAGTTTTTCAAGGTCGTAGCTTCCGTCGGTGGGGGAGAGCAGGTAGGCGGCCACGGCGGTGTCGAACACGAAGCCGTCGGTGGAAAGCCCCTCCTCCAGCAGGCGGCCCATGAGGGGTTTGCAGTCGTGGGTGATTTTTTTGACGTCCCCGGAGAAAAAGCCCCGGAGGAATTCGTTGTAGCAGTCCAGCCTGTTCGCGAGGAACAGGGCGGCCCGGCCGTCGTTTCCCTCGCTGAACTCCACGCATACGCCGTTCAGGTCGGGCAGGGCGAGGAAGGAAATGTGCTCCTGACTCCGGAAGATGTCCAGCAGCTCACGCATCCGTTCCCCGCTGTCCACGATCTCGCTTTCGCAGGTGCCGGTGAATTTCTCCTGCTTCTGCTCCACAGCGCCGTGGCCGGACAGGCCCAGCTTGTCGATGAGCTTGGAGAACTCCAGCCGCAGCAGAATGTCGTACAGCGCGCTGTCATTCCACGGCTTCCGGGCGGCGTCGGCGGGGGAGAAGTCCATGGGGGCGTTCCGGCGGATGGTGGCCAGATCGTAGCTCATCCGGGCGTCTGCCTCCCCTTCGGTGAGCTTACGAATGGCGGCGGGCTTGGCGTCAATGTCCGGCAGTTTGTCGTAAATGACGTCAATGGAGGCGTACTGCCGGATGAGGGCCATGGCGGTCTTTTCGCCCACGCCCTTCACGCCGGGAATGTTGTCCGACGCGTCTCCCATGAGGGCCTTCAGGTCGATGATGTGGATGGGGTCGAAGCCATACTGCTCCCGGAAGGCGTCTGGGGTCATGTTTTTCGTGGTGGTCTGGCCCATGCGGGTGGTGACCAGCTTGACGGTGGTGCGCTGGTCGATGAGCTGGAGAGAGTCCTTGTCGCCGGTGACCACCACGGTGTCGCCGCCGTCCTCGCCGTTGATCCGGGCCATGGTGCCCAACAGGTCGTCGGCCTCCCAGCCCTCCAGCTCGTACCGGCGGATGTTCATGGCGTCCAGCACCTCTTTAAGCACGGGCATCTGGACGGCCAGTTCCTCGGGCATGCCCTTGCGCTGGGCTTTGTAGCCCTCGTAGGCCAGATGGCGGAAGGTGGGGGCCTTCAGGTCGAAGGCCACGGCCAGCCCCTCGGGCTTTTCCTCGTCCAGCAGCTTGAAGAGGATGTTCAGAAAGCCGAAAATGGCATTTGTGGGCAGCCCATCCCGGGTGGACAGGTTCTGACTCACGCCGTAAAAGGCGCGGTTGACGATGGAGTTGCCGTCGATGACCATGAGCTTCATGGGAGATCCCTCACGTTCCTGCGTTGTTATAATTGCAGATATAGTATACCTAAAAAAATAGTATAACATTTCAACGCCGGTAAAGCAAGGGAGATCGGAACGAAAAAACGCCCGCGGTAGACCGCGGGCGTTTTGCTCGGCATCAGTTTTTCTCGTCCTTTTTCTCCCGGTAAACATGGAAGGTACAGCACAGCAGGTATACCGCCGCCAGAATAGCGGCCGCGACGAACAGCGCCGTCGTGGGACGGCCGACGGTGATATAGCTTGCGGGATTGAGCTTGCCGGTGTTTTCCACGAAGCGGGCGGAGATTCTGGACCATGCCAGCGGATAGGTCAGCAGCCCGGCCAGCAGGTTGCTGGCCAGCGTGACGGCCAGCGCGGGGATGAGCATCCACGGCTGCTTTTTGAGCAGCAGCCACAGGGCGGACAGCAGGAACAGCCCGAACAGCACAGCGTAAAATACATCCGTCTGATGGAGGTACAGCCAAGCGGGGAGGGACTCGCTGTAAAACAGGCACCAGTACAGCGCCGCCAGCACCGGACACAGGGCGGGCAGGGCCTTGGCGGCGGTGAAGGGCGCCCGGCCCAGCCGGAGCCGGTATTGTGCCTGCCCCGGAGAAATGGAGCAATTCCGCCGGATGACGAGCCACGTCACGGCGGTGGCCGCCCCGGCCAGTAGCACCCACACCAGCAGGGGCAGGAGCACTCCGGCGGTGAGGAATGTCCGGAGCAGGTCCCGCAGGCTGGCCATGCCGGAGAAAAAGCCGTTGAGACTGGCATAGGAGATGCCGGAGTAGAGGGCAAACAGCGGGGCGAACAGCTGGAAGTTGACAAAGAAATTCATCACAAGATTGCCCCGGTGGAACCATTTGCTGTGGTAGGTGTAGTGCTTTTGCAGGTACACGCCGTAGGCCATGGCCCCCAGATAAAGAAGGTAGCACACCAGCGCCGGGGCAAACAGGTCCAGTAGGAAAAACAGCACGCCGCCGCCGATGGCGAAGGCGAAGGACAGCAGGTTCTGCCAGTCCGCCCGTTCCAGCGAGCGCAGGGGCGGCGACACCCCAAGCAGATCGTCCACCGTCACGCCCAGCGCGTGGGCCAGCGGGCCGAGGGTGGCAACATCGGGGTAGCTGCCGCTCTCCCAGCGGGAGACGGATTTGTTGGACACGCCCAGCAGGTCCGCCAGCTCCTGCTGGGTCATATTTCTGGCCCGGCGGTATTGCTTGAGCCGTTCGCCGAATTCAAGTTCAGTCATCAGGGTTACACCTCGCAGGTTCAATTTTGTCTCACCGGCCTGTGATCTGAGCCAAGCATACCAGAAAACCATGGGAAACGCCACCCCGCCAGGCGGGAATTTTGTCTCGCGGCAGAGGAAAAGCGGAAAACACCCCGGCTTTCTTGCGAAAGCCGGGGTGTTTACGGATCAGAGGATCAAGTTCAGCGCAGCACTGCGCCGCAGTCTTTCTCCAGAGTCTCCAGAATAGACTTTACATCCTCATCGGCCGATCCCATCAAATGCGGCGCATTTGATGGGGACCCGAGGGATGATCAGAATGCGCGGCGGAAATGAATTCCGCCTTGCGCCAAGGTTTTGCTGCGCAAAACGCTTGTACGCGCTGGCGCGCGCCCCGCACAGCGGAGCCCCGCGACGAGGCCGAAAAACCTCAGCGCAGCACCGCGCCGCAGTCCTTCTCCAGAGTCTCCAGAATGCTCTTTACGTCTTCATCGGCCTCGTCGCCGGTGAGGGAGCGGTCGTCGGCCCGGAGGACCAGATTGAAGGCCACGGACTTCTTGCCCGCGGGGATGCCAACGCCCTGATAGATGTCGAACAGGGTGACATCCTTGAGCAGGCCCCGGGCGCCCTTCTTGATGGCGGCCTCCAGCGTGCCCACGGTGACGGACTGGTCGCACACCACGGCGATGTCACGGGTGACGGAGGGGAACTTGGGCAGGGGGACGTACTCGGGGTCCGCGCCCTTGACGGCGCACAGCGCGTCAAAGCTCAGCTCGGCGCAGTAGAACTCGGCATCCACGCCGTAGTTCCGGGCCACCAGCGGATGAATCTGGCCGAATACGCCCACGCAAGTGCTGCCCGCCCACACGGCGGCGCAGCGGCTGGGGTGGTAGGAGGGATCGTCGGTGCAGGGCTCGAAGTGAACGTCGGCGGCCCGGAGATCCTTCATGATGGCCTCCAACGCACCCTTGAGGGTAAAAAAGCTCATGTCGTCGCCGTAAGCGCCCATAGTCAGGTACTTCTGTTCGTCGGCAAGGCCGTCCTCGCCGCCGGGCAGGTAGATCCGGCCCACTTCGTACAGCCACGCGGCCTTGTTCCGGTAGTTGTAGTTGCGGGTCAGGATTTCCAGCATAGAGGGCAGGGTGGTGGTGCGCATGATGGAGGTGTCCTCGCCAAGCGGGTTCAGAATCCTGAAGGACTGGCGGCGGGGTGCATCCTCCGGCCAGCGGATTTTGTCGTAGCAGGAGGGGGAGATGAAGGAGTAGGTGATGATCTCGTCATAGCCCATGGCCCGGCACAGCTCGCCCAGCCGGTTCTCCACCTGCTGGACGGGGGAATAGCCGCCCTGAGTGGTCTGGCCCCGCATGAGGGTGCAGGGGATGTTGTTGTAGCCGTGATAGCGGGCGACTTCCTCGGCCAGATCGGCCATGCGCTTCACGTCACCGCGCCAGGAGGGGACGGTGACCTGATCGCCTTCAACAGTGAAGTCCAGCTTCCGGAGAATGCGGACCATCTCGTCAGCGGCCACGTCGGTGCCCAGCAGAGCGTTGATCTTATCCGGTTCCA